>NZ_BAAILP010000332.1:84526-131784 GCF_054589055.1 Novosphingobium sp. 11B
TCGCGTTCGCAGCGATTCTTCGTCGGCGAGGACGTGAAAGACACGACATTCAGGGGCTTCATCACGATGCGCTTTTCGATCCCGGTCCTGCTTTCCCTCGGCGCCAGCCTGCTCGCATCGAGTACCGCGCAGGCGAAAGGCCATCCCGAGGCGGAAGCGCAAGTGCTCGACCTGTCGAAGCGCGCCATCGCTCTTCGCTCGGTGCAGGGGCCGGGCAACAAGACCGGCGAAGTCGCGGCGCTGTTCCGCGATGCGCTGCTGAAAGCCGGGTGGACCGCCAGCGACATCGAGATCGTGCCGCTCGGCGACACCGCCTACCTGATCGCGACGTGGAAGGGCAGCGACCCCGGCCTCAAGCCCCTCGTCATTTCCGCGCACATGGACGTGGTCGAGGCGAAACCGGAGGATTGGGTGCGCGATCCCTTCACCCCGGTGGTGGAGAACGGCTATCTCTTCGGGCGCGGCGCCAGCGACACCAAGTTCGAGGCGGCGCTGGCGCTGTCCTCGGTGATCGAACTGCGGCGCGAAGGGTTCCGGCCGAAACGCAGCATCGTCATCGCCTATTCGGGCGACGAGGAGACGACCATGGATACCTCCAAGGTCATCGCCGAGCGGCTGAAGGGCGCGGAACTGGTGCTCAACGTCGACGGCTCCTCGGGCACGCTGTCGGAGGCGGGCAAGCCGCTCTACTGGAGCTGGCAGGGGGCCGAGAAGACTTACGTGGACTACAAGGTCGAGGTGACGAACCCCGGCGGTCACAGCTCCGCGCCCCGGCCCGATAACGCGATCGTGCAACTGGCGCAGGCGATGGAGCGGATCGGCGCCTATCGCTTCAAGCCCGAACTCAACGACGTGACGCGCCAGTACTGGACCGGCGCCGCGAAGATCGAGCCCGACCCCAAGCTCGCGGCGGCAATGAAGGCCTTCGTTGCCAATCCGAACGATCCGGCAGCGTTGCAGGTGCTGCGCGCCAATCCCGCGACGGTCGGGCGCGTGTCGACGACTTGCGTGCCGACGATGATCTCGGGCGGCCATGCCCAGAACGCGCTGCCGCAGAGCGCGACGGCCAACATCAACTGCCGTATCTTCCCCGGCCACACCCGGCCCGAGATCATGGCGGAACTGGAGAAGGCCGTGGCCATGCCCGCAACGAAGTTCACCGACGTGACCGGCGACGATTCGGTCGAGGCGCCCGCATCGCCGGTGCGGCCGGACTTCGTGACGGCAGTGGGCAAGGCGGTGAAGGCGGCGTGGGGGCCGGTGCCGATCATCCCTTCACAGTCGTCGGGCGCTTCGGACTCGATGTGGTATCGCGCGCTCGGCGTGCCGAGCTATGGCGCCAGCGCCTCGATGATCCGGGACTCCGACGAATTCGCCCATGGCCTCAACGAGCGCATCGGCCTGCTGAACATCGCGCCGGGCGTGGTCTACTACACCACCTTGCTGACGGACCTCGCAGGCAAGTGAGGGCGGCGGCGCTCGCTGCGGCTCTGGCTCTTGCGGGGCTGGCTGCTCCGGGGAGCGCGGCGTCGGTCTATGTCAGGGCAGGGCGCTTGCTCGACGTGGAGAGCGGCACTGCCAGCACCGGGCAATGCGTGCTGGTCGAGGGCGAGCGGGTGGCGAGGGTCGAGCCTTGCGCCGTGCCGCCGCCGGGTGCCGAAACGCTCGACTGGTCGGCCTATACGGTGCTGCCGGGGCTGATCGATCTCCACACACATCTTGCCGATACCGGGCAGAGCGCCGACGTCGCCGCGCCGCTCAAGACTTCGCCGCAACTGACGGCGCTGATCGGCGCGCACAACGCGAAAGTGACGCTGGAGGCGGGCTTCACCACGGTGCGCGATGTCGGCACCTATCGCGGGCTGACTGACGTGGCCTTGCGTGATGCCATCGCGCAGGGGCTGGTGCCGGGGCCGCGCATGTTCGTCGCGGGCGCCTACATCACCTCGCCCGGCGGTGGCGGCGAACTCAACGGCGTGGTGCCCAACGACCAGCTTCCCGCCGACATGCGCCTCGGCGTCGTTCACAATGCCGGTGAAGCGCGCGAGAAGGCGCAGTACCTGTTCGATCACGGCGCCGACTTCATCAAGATGATCGCCACCGGCGCGGTCCTCGCGATCGGCACCGAGCCGGGGCAGATCGAATTGAGCGACGACGAGATGCGCGCCGTCGTGGACGTCGCGAAGGCGCACGGCAGCTACGCGACCGCCCATGCCCACGGCGCGGCGGGCATCAAGGCGGCGATCCGCTCCGGCGTACACAGCATCGAACACGCCAGCCTGATCGACGATGAGGGCCTCGCCATGGCGAAGAAGGCGGGCGTCTGGCTGGTCATGGACATCTACGACGGCGACTGGATCGACGAGCAGGGCACTCGTGAAGGCTGGCCGCAGGAGTACTTGCGCAAGAACCGCGAGACGACGCAGCAGCAGCGCGACGGTTTCGCCAAGGCAGTGAAGCGGGGTGTGAAGCTAGGCTTTGGCACCGACGCGGGTGTCTATCCGCATGGGCTGAATGCGCGGCAGTTCGCGTACATGGTCCGCTACGGGATGACCCCGGCGCAGGCGATCCGGGCCGCTACGATCGATGCCGCCGCGCTGATCGGGCATGAGAAGGAACTGGGCTCGATCGCGCCGGGCAAGTTCGCCGATATGATCGCGGTGGAAGGTGATCCGCTGTCCGATGTGCGTGTGCTGGAGCAGGTCGTTCACGTGATGAAGGCTGGTGCGGTAGCGAAGTAGTCCGATGGTCGAGGTGCGTTAGGGTATCTTTAGGTGACGTTGAGTGCCGTTATCTAGCCGGGAGGTCCGCATGGTCGCAGCAATGTTTTCACGCAGACAAATGGCTGCCGGGCTGGCGGTCCTGCCGCTGGTCCCGGCAACCGTCCGCGCGGCGCCCTCGCGGCTGGACAGGGTGATGGTGCAAGGGCGTCCGCAGGATACGGCCTCGCTCTACAAAGTGCGCAACATATTGCCTGCGCTGGATAAACTCGGCGGCCTGCGGCGAATGCGATGCCGGGAGCCCTACAGCGGGACGCCCGGATGGAACACGTACATCGGTCTCGCGCGGGCGGGCGTGACGTTCTGCTTCACCCTCTCCGGCCGGGAAATCGCAAAGTCGATCGCCGATCTCAAGGCTTTCGCCGCTCAGGCTCCCGGTGCGATCTGGGCCATCGAATTCCCGAACGAGCCCGATCTGAATCCTGTAACCTACAACGGCGTTCGCGATCCGCGTCTAGGATTTAGAACCGGAAATGCTCCGGCATTTATTTCGTATATCAAAGACTTCTCGGCAGAATTTAAAGCAGAATCAAGACTGAAAACGATTCCCCTCATCGCCAGCAACGACTTCATGCAGGCAGACCAGGGGCCTTTCACGACTTACGGCAACGCCCATATCTACCCCAGCCCCACAACCGTGGTAGCGGACCGCCTGAAGGGCTTCGGCAAGAAGATAGAGGCAGGTCGCCATACACAAGGCGTGATCACCGAATGGGGCAGAACCACGGGTGGAAGCGCGAAAAACGTTACTTCTCCGCCGGTTTCGCTGGACCAGCAGGCCAGCCTGCTCGCCTCCGATGTTGAGGCTGCGCTCGCCCAGCCCTTCATCCGCGCGATCAGCCTTTACGAACTGTTTTGCTGGGCCGGACCCGGCGAGATGAACAACTTCGGCCTGTTCAACGCCGACCTGACTCCGCGCCCCGCTGTCGCCGCGATCCGCGCGGTGATCGGCTGAAGCTCAACGAAAACGCCGGTACATCCCGCCGAAACCCAGCGCCATTCCGCGACTGTCGGCAATGACCT
Source organism: Novosphingobium sp. 11B (assembly GCF_054589055.1). Taxonomy (NCBI): domain Bacteria; kingdom Pseudomonadati; phylum Pseudomonadota; class Alphaproteobacteria; order Sphingomonadales; family Sphingomonadaceae; genus Novosphingobium; species Novosphingobium sp. 11B. Next base: position 88,330 of record NZ_BAAILP010000332.1, read on the forward strand.
CATGCGCGCAATTATGCCCCGGCGCGCCGGTCACCCCGCCGCCGGGATGCGTTCCCGCACCGCACATGTAGAGCCCCTTGATCGGCCCCCGATATGCGCCGTGCCCCAGCACCGGCCGCGCCGACCACATCTGGTCGAGCGTCAGATTCCCGTGCATGATGTCTCCGCCGACCAGCCCGAACTTGCGCTCCAGCCCCTTGGGACTGAGCACCTGTCGTCCCAGGATCGAGGCGCGGAAGCCCGGTGCATGCGCCTCCACCGTGTCGATAATGGCATCGGCGGCCTTGTCCTCCTCCATGTCCCAGTCGCGTCCATCGGGTAGTTCGGGCGCGAATTGCTGGCAGAACAGGCTGGCGACATGCTGGCCCTGAGGGGCGAGGCTGTCGTCCACGGTAGAGGGGATCAGCATCTCGACGATAGGCTTGCGCGACCAGCCGAACTGCTTGGCGTCGATGAAGGCGCGGTCCATGTAATCGAGGGTCGGGGCGATGATGATGCCGGACTGATGATGCTCGCCGGGCTCGGGAAGGCACGTAAATCTGGGCAGTTCCGAAAGCGCCACGTTCATCCGGAACGTGCCGCTTCCCGCCTTGAAGCCCTTCATCCGCCTCCGGAAGTCGGCATCGAGGTCGGTGGGCGCGATCATCCGGTCGTAGAGCAGCTTCGGCCCGACATTGGCGATCACGCGGGGTGCGGCGATCTCCTCGCCGCTTTCGAGGCGCACACCTGCAACTTTGCCGCCATCGACCAGGACCTGCGAGACCGGCGCTTCCAGACTGATTTCGACACCGAGGTCGCGGCAAACCTTGGCCATGATCTGCGTGATCGCGCCCATGCCACCGACGGAGTGACCCCAGGCGCCCTTCTTCCCGTTCACCTCGCCGAAGACATGGTGCAGCAGGACGTAGGCGCTGCCGGGCGTGTCAGGCGAGGCATAGTTGCCGACCACCGCGTCGAAGCCAAACGCGGCCTTCACGGCCTCGCTCTCGAACCAGCCGTCCAGCAGGCTGCGGGCCGACTTGGTGAACAGGTCGAGCACGTCGCGCTGGGCTTCCATGGACAGGCCAGCCAGCTTGCGCCCCTGCAGGGCCGCATCGACCAGCGCGCGCCAACCACCGCCTGCCTCGGGCGGGGTCCTGAGAGCGAGGTCGCGCAGCACCTCGGCGACGCCTTCAAGGGCATCGTAATAGGCCGGGAGAACATCGGCGTCGTGCGCGGAGAAACGGCGGAACTCCGTCTGTGTGCGCTCCAGTCCGCCGCCGAGCTTGAGGTAGCCGCCATCCTCCTGCGGCAGGAGATTGCTGATTGGCCGCTCGATCACGTGGTAGCCGTGGTCGGCAAGGCGCATGTCGGCGATGACCTTGGGCTGCAGCAGGCTGACCGTGTAGCTGGCGACCGAGTTGCGAAAACCGGGGTGGAACTCCTCCGTCACCGCCGTCCCGCCGACGATGTCCCGCCGCTCCAGAATGCGCACCTTTAGCCCTGCGCGGGCGAGATAGAAGGCGCAGGTCAGGCCGTTGTGGCCGCCGCCGATGATGAGTGCGTCGTAACGGTCGGTCATGCGGTCCTGCTCCAGCCGGGGGCGGGGGAATGTTCGAAGCGGGCAGCGGGAATGATCTCCCGCATACGCTTGCAGAAGTGGCGCAGGCAGACCTCCTTGTCGGAGAGCGGCCCGATCGAGAAACTGCGCGACGCCATGCCCGCCTGCACGCGGGTGATGAGCGCGGTATCCTCTGCGTTCACCTCGCGATTGATGCGCCAGTTGAGGTAGCGCGCCGCCTTCATTTCGCGCCGGTGATCATCGAGGACATAGCTGATCTCGCGGATAATGCTGGTGGTCGGGCTGACCGGAAGCCATTGCATGAAATCGACCTGATCGGGATAGATGTCGAACGCGACGTTCGGCCACAGCTTGAAATAGAGCCAGTGGCGCTGCCGTTCCGGCGGCAGGTGCGGCACTGGCGGGAGCAGGCGCTGGTACATCCGCTCCGACCAGTTGGCGGAGGGCATGTCCATCAGGTCGCCCCACATGCGATCGACGTTTGCCTCAGCCTCTACGCCATAGCTGCGGCCGAACAGCCGTGTGAGGCCCGGATGGGCGACCGGGATGTGCAGCCCGTCGGAATAGTTGTCGCCTATGTTCTTCCAGTTCACATCGCGAGGGCGCAGGGTCACGCGGCCGAGCGCCTTCAACTCGCGGAAGCGATAGGGTGCCACCATCTGCTCATAAGGCGCCATCATCCGGGCCACCGATGGGCCGCCGTCATTGACCAGCCGCACGAAGACGAAGCCACTCCAGACATCGATCTCGACTGGAGCAAGCCCGTGTTCGGCTCTGTCGAACGCAGGATAACTGGCGCTATCGGGCACGCCGGTCAGGCGACCGTCGAGGTCGTAAGTCCAGGCGTGGTAGGGGCACACCAACTTCTTCGCGCAGCCGTTCGAACCATCGACGATGCGCGAACCGCGGTGTCGGCACACGTTGGTGAAGGCTCTCAGGGCATCGTCCCTGCCGCGCACCACGACCACGCTCTCGCCGATATAGTCGAGCGTGTGCCAGTCGCCGGGGTTGGGGATGTCGCTTTCGTGGCAGACGATCTGCCAACTGGGCGCGAACACGCGCTCCTTTTCCGCCTCGAAGAATTCGGCGTCGGAGTAAGTCCACGCGGGCAGGCTCCAGCCTTCCAGCGGATCGGTCATGGGGGCGTCGGCGACTTGCGTTGCCATGGCGGGCTCCTTGCTATACGATCGTATAACAAGCATATGGCCCAGCATCAATCCTTCACGCGGGAGCATCCCGACGAACGCCGCCAGAGCCTGGTGGAGGCTACCGCCAGGTGCCTTGCACGACATGGCGTAGCCGGGACGTCGGTAAGGGCGATCTGCGCCGAGGCGGGTGTCTCGCCGGGGTTGCTGCGCCATTACTTCGCAGGCGTGACCGATGCGATCGCACAGGCCTATCGTTGGACCGGCGGCCGCGTAGAGCAAGCGCTGGCGGATGCGGTGGCCGCCGCGGGCGAGGAGCCCCGCGCTCGACTTCTGGCCTATCTGTCGGCCAGTTTTCGGCCGCCGATCGCCGATCCGGCCCTGCTCGCGACATGGCTTGCGTTCTGGAGCATGACCCCGGTGAATGACGGGATCGGCCAGCTACATCAGCAGATATACGGTCAGTTCAGGACGGGTATCGAGGAGCTTATCCTCGCAGTGAATCCCGCCATGGGCGGTGCCCGATTGCCTGCGATCGCCCTGACTGCGCTGATCGATGGCCTATGGTTGGAACTTAGCCTGGGCAAGGCGCCGTTTACGCCTGACGACGCAGAAGGGCTCGTCGAAAAGTGGCTCGATGCGCTGCTTTAGGTTTCGCGGCGGGTCCAGAGCCAGATCGGCAGGCCCAAGGCCATGAGGATGAAGCTCATCCCGCTCGCGCCGATGCCTGCGCCCCACAAGGCCCACAGCGCGTAGAGCGTGCCCAGAGCGGCGAACGGACGACAGACCCGCAGTTTCCACGCGGCCAGTGCGCAGGCGAGGTAAAGCCAGAGGGTCGCCGAAGTGGACAGCAGCAGCAGGTATTCGAACAGGCCGCGCATGGAGCGCAATCCGTTCATGATCACGAAAAGCGTCGTGATTCCGGTCGATACCACAAGCGCGCGGCGGGGCGTTCCCTCGCCATCGGTGGAGGCAAACCACCGGGGAAGTAGTCCCCGAACTGCCATGTCGCGTGACAGTTCGGCTTCGAGCAGGGTCCAGCCATTCAGGGCTCCGACGCAGCTGACCACGGCGAAGAGCGTGACCATGGCGGCCGCCGATCCGTTCCAGTAGCGCGCGACGAACGTGGCGAACGGCGCAGGGGACGCGGCCGCGATGCTCATCGGCAAGAGCATCGCGATGGCGGAGCAGACGATAAGGTACAGCAATCCGGTTAGTCCCGTTCCCCATAGCGTGGCGCGGGCAATGTTCACTTGCGGATTGCGTACCCGCGCCGCGACGATGCTGGCGGATTCGAACCCCAGTAAAGCCCACAAGGTGAGCGTCGCCGACGCATTTATGGATCCCGGTGTGATCGGCACGGCATCGAGCGGCATGACCTGGGCTTCACCGTTGAACAGCAGCCTTGCCGCTATGACGATCACGACGAGCAGCGGCACGATCTTGATGGCTAGGGTCGCGATCTGAAAACCGCCGGCCGACCGCAAGCCGCGCAAGTTGATGAGAGCGGTCAGCCACAAGAGGACGATTGCCGCCAACGCAGGTCCGAATGGGGCGGCTGACAGGGCTGGAAGTACGCTCGACATATAACTGACTGCGGCTACGGCGATCGTCGCAACCGCAGTCCAGATAGAGACGAGGTAGATCCAGCTGACGAAGAAACCCGTCATCTGACCGAATGCGACGGACACGAAGCCGGCTGGACTTCCCGCGCCGGGTTCGGCCTTGGTCAATCCGGTGAGTACGTAAGCTAGGACCAGGACGCCTGCGGTCGTCACGATCCATCCAGCGACCGCGTTCCAGCCAAGCGGGGCGAGACTGGCCGGCAGGAGAAAGACGCCGGAACCGATCATGTTGCCCATGACCAGAGCCATCGCGGCAAGGAGCCCGAGATGCTCCTTGCCGAGGCCGGTGCCATCGCTGGCGGTGCTCACTCCCGCGGGCGGACCGGTATCGTCTCCTGCGACGTCCAAGCGATCAGAAGTCCCGTCCGATCTTCAGCCCGATCACGCGTGGCCGGATCACATAGTCGTAGAACACGCCGCCCGTACCGGTCTGCCCCAAGGGATCGCCACAGGTGGTTTCAAGGCATTGGACGGAGCTGTTGATCACCCCGTTGCTGTCGAACATGTTGTTTGCATAAATATCAAAGCGCCAGATATCATTCTTTATACCGATACTGAAGTCTGCGGTGGTGTAGGCGGCGAATTCGCCCTTGATGGCGTTCTCTGCATTGCGCAGATCGCTGCGTCGCTTGCCGATGTAATTGACTGCGCCCTGGATATGACCGGTCCATTCGCCGATCGGGAATTCGTAGCGAGCCAGGGCATTGCCCTTGAAGCGCGCGGTGATCGGCAGATGCGTTCCGGCTTGAGCCAGGCGGGTGTTCCCGTCGGGAATCGAGCAATCGAACGTGGCATTGGCGATGAGGCAGAAATCCTTGGTGATCTTGGCATCGTTGTAGCTGCCCGAGGCATTGAGCGTCAGCCCGCCCTTGCGGTAGCCCATGTCGAATTCGACGCCGTAAATCCGTGCCTGACCCGCGTTGCGGATAAGCGTCAGCCCGTTTTCACCAAGGAATGATAGCTGGATGTTGCTCCAGTCTTCGCGGAACATCGCATAGTTGAAATGGAACGCGCCGATCTGGCTCTTCCAGCCGAATTCGTAGTTGTCCAGCGTGTCCGGCGCATAAGGTGGCTGACCGCCGCGACGATTGATCCCGCCAGGGCGGAAGCCGCGCGACCAGGTGGCATAGACCAGCCAGTCAGGCGTCAGCTTGTAGGTCAGGTTGGCCTTGTAGATAGATCCGGTGTCCGACGTCTTGGCATCGAGGTTGGTGCATGGCGAACCGGCGACCTTCGCCTCTTCGAAGCAGGCAGCGACGCCGGTGCGCGGCGAATAGCCGGCGCTGTAGCCGAAGAACCCTACGAGCGAGTTCTTGTACTTGTAGACCCGCAGGCCGCCTGTCGCGGTAAGCTGGTCGGTGATGTCGAAACTCAGTTCGCCGAAAGCGGCATAGTCGCGGTCCACGCGTTTCTGGCGGGTGAGCCAGATATCGCTTTCGGTGCCGGGCACGGTGATGGCGTCGGCGATGCCGTCGATGATGTAGTTCTGCGTAATTTCATGGACCTGGCGCTGGGCGAAGAGCCCTGCCATCAGGCGCAGGCGGCTATCCTGCGGCGAAGAGATACGCAGTTCGCCGAATTGGCGGCGGTATTTGTCACGCCCCTTGATGTACTGGTTCGGGCTGACGAGATCGCCCGCATTGTCGTAGAGGAACTCGCCCGAGCCATAGAGCGCATCGTAAAAGTAAGAGTAGTCCGAATAGTCGGACTCCGTGCGGTCCTTGCGGTTGAGGATGCCGCCCGTGGCGACGAGGTCCCAGTTGCCGATCTTGCCCTCGATGGTGAGGGCGGCCTGATACCATTCGTCCTTGCTGCTTTCGGGGTTGTACTGGACGGTCTGGAGCTTCTTGCTGACCGCGCTCGAGCGTTCCTGCGCGAAGCTGCCGTTGACCTTCTGGACCTGCCCCATCAGCGTCGGGGTGATCGTCCAGTCGTCGTCCAGTTCGATGCCCAGCGCCATGCGGGCGCCGTAAGTGTCGACGTCGTTGTAATTCTTCTCGACGAGGTCTGCGTTGGTCTGGGTTATGCCCGAGACCGGGTATGTCCGGCTGCCGGCGATGTTGTCGATATAGCCGCCGTCATGCCGATACCAGCCGACAACGCGCAGGGCCGAGCGGTCGGACAGCCTGAAGTTCAGGAACCCCTGCGCCACGCCGCCGACATCGCCGTGGGCGACGGAGTTCAGTTCCATGTCGGCCGCGCCGTAGGTGCCCGAGTAGTCGGGCTTGTTGGTCACGATCTTGATCGTCCCCGCCATCGAGCTTGCGCCGTAGAGGGTGCCTTGCGGCCCTGCCAGCGCCTCCACGCGCGCGATGTCGTAGGCATGGATATCGAGCGCACCCTGGATGGTCGTGATCGGCATCTCGTCGAGGTAGGTGCCCACGGTCGGCAGCGGACCGGAGTGATTGGCGTTCTCCCCCGAGGCCACACCGCGGAAGTAAACCTGGCTGAAGCCGGGCTGAGTGGTCTGGATCGTGACCGAGGGGATGTTCTTGACCGCGTCCTGCAGTTCCTTGACCTGCAACTCGCGCAATTTCTCGCCGCCCAGCGCGGTGATGGCGATCGGCACGTCCTGGAGATTTTCGGTTCGCTTTTGCGCGGTGACGAGGATGACGCCATCCTCACCGGCGGCTGGAGCGCTTTGCGCCAACGCAGGTTGCGCTGCAGCAATCGCGGACGACCCGAGCAGCGCGATGACAGCGCTGCGACGACAACCAAAACGTGATGAATTCACCCGCTTCCCCCTGTAATTGCCTGATCGGGAAGCGGCCACAATTCATGAGATTTGACAATAGGTCAGCTATCGAACGCTAATTGTGCAGTGCAATGTATGACATTTTCGCCACAATTTACAGAGCCGCTTCACCGTGTCGCATACGTCTCCGGCAGATCGCCAAGTGCCCGGCGCAGCGGGCCGAGCCAGGCGTCGTAGGGGCGCCACTGGTCCACGCCATCGCGATTGAGGGGGCGGCGCACCTGCTCGCTCGACGCGGTTCGAACTGCCCTGTCGTTGCGATGGAACTGAAGGCACCCTTCCTCGAAATCGAGAGCGAGATAAGCGAGAAGGGCGCGTACTTCCGCTTCGGGATCGTCCAGCAAGCGCTCATGAATTACCCGATGGATCCGTCCGGGCATGATCACGTCGTAATGTGCCATGGCGCGGACATATTCGGCATAGTAGCGTCCGATGTGCTCCAGATCGTAAGAGAACGCCTGCCCTTTCGCGAAATGCTGCCGGAAATTCGAGAAGCAGCAGTCCAGCGGAGCGCGGCGAGCGTCGATGATCCTGGCATTGGGGAGGATTGCGGCGATGAAGCCTGCATAAGCCCAGTTGTTGGGAAGTTTGTCGATGTAGAACGGCTTGTCTGTCTTGCGCTGGATGCGGGTGCGCTCGATGAACTCGGCGCCCAGTTCGGCAAGGCGGGAAGGGGGCATCGCGGCGAGCGCTTCCGGCCATTCCCGTGCGCTGCTGCCATAGGCCTGTGCTTCCCGCATGGCCATGGCTGGAATGTCTGGGAGTTCCATGGTGCCTTCCACCCGGGAATGGCTCGACAGAATCTGTTCGATGAGCGTGGAGCCTGCGCGCGGCAGGCCGAGGATGAAGATCGGGTCGGGGCAGGGATGGCCTGCCCCCTCGATCCGGGCAAGCAGTGTGGGGGTTACCGCTGCGATCACGGCATTCACCTGTTCGCGCACGACCTCCGGATCGAAATCGAGCTGTTCGCGGCGCACACGATTACCCGTCTCGTAGTGCTTGAAGGCGAGGTCCGCCACATTGCGATCGTCCAGCGCCTTGCCAAGTGCAAAGTGCAGGTGCAGGCGGTCGTCGTCAGAGAGCGTCTCGTCCTCCAGCGCGGCTTCCATAGCGGCGAGATCCGCGTCGCTGAACTGCCATGTCTTGAGGTTCGCCAGGCTCCACCAGACTTCCCCGAGCCCCGGTTCGATGGCGATTGCGCGGCGGTAGGCGGCAACGCTTTGCGCCTGCTCGCCCAGCGTCTTGAGAATGTGGCCGTAGCTCATCCAGAGCCTGGCGTGATCCGGAAACGTTTCCGTGAGGTCCGCATAGATGCGCCGCGCTTCGGCATAGTCGCCTATCCGTCCCAGCGCCGCCGCACGCAGGTTCAGATCGCCCGCCTGTGCTTCGCCTTGCGCGAGCACTGTGTCGAGAACGGCGACGGCCTCTGCGAAACGGTTCTGCCGATAGAGCGCGATGGCGAGGTTGGCGCGTGCCGCCGTGAAACCGGGGGCCAGTTCTAGGGCGCGGCGTAACAGTGCCTCGGCGTCGCGATAGCGGCCGATGCGGCCCGCCAACTCCGCCATCATCCGGATCGCTGCCACATCGGTGGGCTGGTCGCGAAGCCTTTGTCGCAGGCCGGCTTCCGCCACGGGCAGATCACCGGCGAACAACGCCCGGGCAATGATGACGAGGTCCGGGTCGTGCGCCGAAGCGCGGATTGCGTCTCCTTCGGCCATAATCGCCTCTTCGTCGCGCCCCAGGGCCCGCAGCGCCCGCCCAAGCATCCGGTAGGCCACGGCATTACGGGGTTCGCGCAGGATTCTGGCGCGCAAGACTGGCACTGCGCGTGCAGGGTCGGCAGCGACAAGGGCGGAGATCGAAACGGCGTCGGCGGGGCGGTTCATCTGCGTCCGGTTATGGGCAAGTCACGACATCATCACAAGCACGCCCGCCGCATCGTCCCGCGCTTGTGCATCTTGCAGGATTATGACAGCTTCTCGTGTGACTTGATCGCCGTAAAAGGGATCGTTAGCCGGGCGCTCCGCAGGCCGGGCTGACAACTCCAGGGGGTGAATCTCATGCGCTTAAGTACTGTGCGCAAAGGAATTTTTAGGACGCGATTGCCGGGTCTCGGAGAGTGTGCCCGTGTCGATATGAGTGCAGGCGATGCCGCGCCTTATCTTGAGCGGGACATGTACGTTCTGCTCGGTTTCGAGCCGAGTTTCGACCAGTTGCCCGAGCAATGCGCCGATGCGAAACCGGCATCGCGTCCGCTTTGGGCAGAGCAGTCCTGATCCCGTCAATCGGCACGAATCGTCGCGAAAGTGAAATTGGAGCGCGCAAATTCACGCGGTTTGGTCTATGGGCCGCCCAACAGGTGAGCCCGAGGGCCGCCACGCAGCCCTCCCTATGCTCTTTGAAAGCCGCCTCGAAGCGGCAGGACCCGTTGACCCTATAATGACTTTTCCGCAGATTCCCGCGCCTCTCGCCGAAGCCCTCACCGGACATGGCTATGAAACCCTGACCCCTGTTCAGGCCGCCGTGACCGAATCGGAGGCGCATGGCCGCGACCTCGTCGTCTCGGCGCAGACCGGCTCGGGCAAGACCGTCGCCTTTGGCCTTGCCATGGCCGACGAACTGCTCGCCGACGACGAACTCGCCTTCGCGGTCAAGCCGCTGGCACTCGCCATCGCGCCGACCCGCGAACTGGCGCAGCAGGTCAGCCGCGAGCTGGAATGGCTTTATGCCAAGACCCACGCCCGCATCGTCACCTGCGTCGGCGGCATGGACCCGGTGAAGGAGCGCAAGCAGCTGGAACGCGGCGCGGCGATCGTCGTCGGCACGCCGGGCCGTCTGCGCGACCATCTGGAGCGCGGCAAGCTCGACCTCTCGGCCCTGCGCGCCGTCGTACTCGACGAAGCCGACGAAATGCTCGACATGGGCTTCCGCGAGGATCTGGAAGAACTGCTCGACGCGACGCCGGAAACCCGCCGCACGCTGCTGTTCTCGGCGACCATGCCCCGCCCGATCGAGGCGCTGGCCCAGCGTTACCAGAAGAACGCGCTGCGCATCTCCACTGTCGGCGAGAACCGCGGCCATGGCGACATCGCCTACAAGGCTGTCACCGTCGCGCCTTCCGACATCGAGCATGCGGTGGTGAACCTGCTGCGCTTCTACGATGCCGAGACCGCGATCCTGTTCTGTGCCACGCGCGACAACGTGAAGCACCTGCATGCCACCCTGGTGGAGCGCGGCTTCTCGGCCGTGGCGCTTTCGGGCGAGCATTCGCAGAACGAGCGCAACAACGCGCTGCAGGCGCTGCGTGACCGCCGCGCCAAAGTCTGCGTCGCCACCGACGTCGCCGCGCGCGGCATCGATCTGCCGTCGCTCAGCCTCGTCGTCCACGTCGAGATTCCGCGCGATGCAGAGACCCTGCAGCACCGCTCGGGCCGTACCGGCCGCGCGGGCAAGAAGGGCACGGCGGTCCTGCTGGTGCCGTATCCGCGCCGCCGCCGCGTCGAGATGATGCTGCGCGGCGCCCGCATCGAGGCCGAGTGGGGTGAGGCCCCGACGCCCGAGGCGATCCGTGCGCAGGACCGTGACCGCCTGCTCGAAAAGCTGCTGGCGCCGGTCGAAGTCGAGGACGACGACCGCGAACTGGCGAAGGTCGTGCTGGAAACGCTGAGCGCAGAGGACGTCGCTGCCGCGCTTGTGCGCGCGCACCGCGCCGCGATGCCGCAGCCCGAGGAACTGCTCGGCAATTCGCCCGAATCCCGCCAGAAGCGCGAGCGTCCGGGCTTCGACGACGTCGTGTGGTTCCGCATGAACGTGGGCCGCGACGAGCGGGCCGAAGCGCGCTGGATCCTGCCGGTGCTGTGCCGCCGCGGCCATGTCACCCGCGATGCGGTCGGCCAGATTCGCATCAACGGTGACCAGACCTACTTCCAGATCCCTGCCGCGCAGGCCGAGCAGTTCGAACGCGCCGTCGCCCGCACCGCGCGTGAAGACGGTGAGTACGAAGCCACCATCCTCATCGAGCGTGCGCCTGATGCGCCGCGTGACGCCGCCCGTCACCGCAGCCGCGACCGCGAAGGCCCGCAGGGTCGTGGCCGCCGTCCGCACGGCAATGGTCCGCGTTCCGATGGTCCCGGCGGCGAGGGCTCGGCCCCGTACCGCGCGCGCCCGACCGGTCCGCGCCAGGACCGTCCGGCGGGTGGCGGCGGCGGCAAGCCGTTCCACAAGAAGCCGAAGAAGAGCTGGTAAGGTACTGAAAACACGGGGGGCGACCCTTCGACAAGCTCAGGGTGAGCGGGGTTGGTGTAAACCGCCCCGTTTCCAAGGTGGCGCGAGTTCGAAGGCAAACCTCCCGTCCCCGCTCAGGCTGAGCTTGTCGAAGCCCCATCGGCCAGACGCGAAGCAAAAGAAAACCCCGGCCGCTCCTTCGAGCGCCGGGGTTTTCTTTTGTCCCGAAGGGCCGGGGGAAGGGCTCTCAGCCCTCCATCCAGTCCTTGAAGAATGCCTCGTTGGCTTCACGCAGCGCGGCGATCTCCACGCCTGCAACGGCAGTGCCGCCGACGGTGCCAATCTTCACCGCTTCCGGCAGGACAGTCCCCGCAGGCGCGGTTACGACGTAGCGCGACTGGTCCTCGCCGAACGCCTGCGCGGTGGTGAGGTCCGCGTCCAGCGTGCAGCCGAGGCCGCTTGCCAGCGCCATCTCGGCCAGCGCGACGATCAGGCCGCCGTCGCTGACGTCATGGACCGCCGTGACCTTGCCTTCGCCGATCCAGCCGCGAACGAGGCCGCCATTGTGGGCTTCCAGCTTGAGGTCGACCTTCGGCGCCTCACCAGCTTCCTGACCGCCGATGTCCTTGAGCCACAGCGACTGGCCAAGGTGCGTTCCTTCGCCGCCGAGCAGGAAGATTTCCTCGTCCTCGGCCTTGAACGCCACTGTCGCCATCTGGTCATGGTCGGCGAGGATGCCGACGCCGCCGATCGCTGGGGTCGGCAGGATCGCAGAGCCGCCGCCGGTGGCCTTCGATTCGTTGTAGAGCGAGACGTTGCCCGAGACGATCGGGTAATCCAGCGCGCGGCACGCATCGCCCATGCCGTTCAGGCAGCCGACGATCTGTGCCATGATCTCGGGGCGCTGCGGGTTCGCGAAGTTGAGGCAGTTGGTAATCGCCAACGGCAACCCGCCGACCGCGCTGATGTTGCGGTAGGTCTCGGCGACCGCCTGCTTGCCGCCCTCGTAGGGGTCGGCGTAGCAGTAGCGGGGCGAGCAGTCGGTGCTGATCGCCAGCGCCTTCTGCGTGCCGTGGACGCGCACTACGGCTGCGTCGCCGCCGGACTTCTGCATCGTGTCCGCGCCGACCTGGCTGTCGTACTGCTCCCAAATCCACTTGCGCGAAGCGAGGTCCGCTCCGCCCATCAGCTTGATGAGGTCGGCGCCGAGATCGGTGCTTTCCGGCACCTCGCCGAGCGCCGGGACGGCCGCCCAGGCCTTGTATTCCTCAGGCGAGACGTAGGGGCGCTCGTACTCCGGCGCATCGTCGGCGAGGGGGCCGAGCGGGATGTCGCAGACCACTTCGCCGTCGAATTCCAGCACCATGTGGCCGGTGTCGGTGACTTCGCCGATGACCGCGAAGTCCAGTTCCCACTTCTTGAAGATGGCCTCGGCCATGGCTTCCTTGCCGGGCTGGAGCACCATGAGCATGCGCTCCTGGCTTTCGCTCAGCATCATTTCGTAAGGCGTCATCGCCTCTTCGCGGCAGGGCACCTTGTTCATGTTGAGGCGAATGCCCGCGCCGCCCTTGCTGGCCATCTCGACCGACGAGGAAGTCAGACCCGCCGCGCCCATGTCCTGGATCGCGACGATCGCGTCGGTCGCCATCAGTTCGAGGCACGCCTCGATCAGCAGCTTCTCGACGAAGGGATCGCCGACCTGCACGGTGGGGCGCTTTTCGTCGATGTCGTCGCCGAAGTCGGCCGAGGCCATGGTGGCGCCGTGGATGCCGTCGCGGCCGGTCTTGGAGCCGACGTAGACGATCGGATTACCGAGACCGGTGGCGGCGCAGTAGAAGATCTTGTTCGTATCGGCGACGCCGACGGTCATCGCGTTGACGAGGATGTTGCCGTCGTAGGCCTTGTGGAAGTTGGTCTCGCCGCCCACCGTGGGCACGCCCACGCAGTTGCCGTAGCCGCCGATGCCCGCGACCACGCCCTTGACGAGGTGCTTCATCTTCGGATGGTCCGGACGGCCGAAGCGCAGGGCGTTCATGTTCGCCACCGGGCGCGCGCCCATCGTGAAGACGTCGCGCAGGATGCCACCCACGCCGGTCGCAGCGCCTTGATAAGGCTCGATATAACTGGGGTGGTTGTGGCTTTCCATCTTGAAGATGGCGGCCTGCCCGTCGCCGATATCGATCACGCCGGCGTTCTCGCCGGGGCCGCAGATCACCCAAGGCGCTTCCGTCGGGAGCTTCTTGAGGTGGAAGCGGCTCGACTTGTACGAGCAGTGCTCCGACCACATCACCGAGAAAATGCCGAGTTCCACGAGGTTCGGCTCGCGGCCCAGCGCATTCAGGACGCGCTCGTATTCTTCGGGATTGAGGCCATGCGCCTCGACGACGTCAGGGGTGATTCCGCTCATGGGGGAGCCCTTAGCCGCGTCTTTCCGGCTGCGCCAGAGCGTATGGACATAACGGCACTCAACGGCACCTAAAGGGGGTCTAGAAGGGGGGCTGGCAGCACCAAGGTCTTCCATACGACGTTACGACCGGTAAATACTGCCGCCACCTTGACCGTTACTGCGCCGAGCGCCATTGCTTGCCCATGGAATCCGAAACTTCGACTATCGACACGCTCAGCTTCGAGGATGCACTGCGCGCGCTGGAAACCATCGTGCGCCAGCTCGAAAGCGGCGACGTGCCACTGGAAGATTCGATCTCGCTCTACGAAAAGGGCGAGAAGTTGCGCCAGCATTGCCAGAAGCGCCTCGACGCTGCGCAGGCGCGGATCGAGCGTATCGTCGCCGGGCCGGACGGCGCGGCGGCGGGCACCCAGCCTTTCGACCTGTGACCGAAGTGGCCGCGCCTGATTCGCTGCTGGCCGAGGGTCTCGCGCGGATCGCCGAGGAGATCGACGGCGCCTTCGACGCGCTGCTCGCCGTTCCCGACGATGCCCGCGCTAAGCTGGTGGAGGCGATGCGCTATGCCGCGATCGGCGGGGGCAAGCGGCTGCGTCCGCTGCTGCTCGCCAGCGTCGCGGAGATGTACGGCGTCCAGCGCGAAGCTGCGATCCGGGCCGGTATCGCCATCGAATCGATCCACGTCTATTCGCTGATCCACGATGACCTGCCGTGCATGGACGATGATGCGCTGCGCCATGGCAAGCCGACGCTTCATCTGGCATTCGACGAAGCCACTGCCGTGCTTGCAGGCGATTCGCTGCACGCCTTCGCTTTCGAGGTCCTGTCCGATCCGGCGACCACGCCCGATCCCTTTACCCGCATCGAACTCGTCCGCACGCTCGGCCACGCCAGCGGCGCGCAGGGCATGGCGGGCGGGCAGATGATGGACCTCGTCGCCGAAACCAGCGAGTTCGACCTGCAGACCGTCACCCGCCTGCAACAGCTCAAGACCGGCGCGCTGCTCGGCGCGGCGGTGGAGATGGGCGCGATCCTCGGCCGCATTCCGCCCGAGGGGCGCACGCATCTGCGCGGCTATGCCCGCGACATCGGGCTGGCCTTCCAGATCGCCGACGATCTGATCGACCACGAGGGCGACGCCGCTCTCGCGGGCAAGGCCGTGGGCAAGGACGCGGCGGCGGGCAAGGAAACCTTCGTCTCGCTGCTGGGCCCCGAACGCGCGCGCGAACAGGCGCGCATGCTGGTCGAGCAGGCGATCGGCCACCTGGCCCAGCACGGCCGGGAAGCGGACCTCCTTCGCGCCGTCGCGCGCTATATCATCGAGAGGGATCACTGATGGCTTCGGCTGAGCGTATCGGCGTCTACCCCGGCACTTTCGACCCGATCACGCTGGGCCATGCCGACATCATCCGGCGCGGCGCCAAGCTGGTCGACAAGCTGATCATCGGCGTCACCACCAACCCGTCGAAGAACCCGCTGTTCACGCCGGACGAGCGCATGGCCATGGTCGAGCGCGAGGTCGCGGCGATGGGGATCGACAACGTCAGCGTCGTCGGCTTCAATGCGCTGCTGATGAAGTTCGCCCAGAAGCAGGGCGCCAGCGTGATCGTGCGCGGCCTGCGCGCGGTGGCGGACTTCGAATACGAATACCAGATGGCCGGGATGAACCAGCAGCTCAATTCCACCATCGAGACGGTGTTTCTGATGGCGGACGTCAGCCTGCAGCCGATCGCGTCCAAGCTGGTCAAGGAAATCGCGATGTTCGGGGGCGACATCGTGAAGTTCGTCAGCCCGGCGGTACGTGAGGACGTCGTCGGGCGGATCGCGCAAAACGGATTATTGGGGGACTACTGAGCTTGCGCGGATGGGCGGGTCCGCGTGGAAATCATTCATTGTGCCGACAGCGGGGGCGCTTTATCGCGTCCGATTACGCGGCTCGGCCGTTCATTGCCCAGGTGACAGATACATGAAGTTTCGCCTTCCCCTGACCGCGCTGATGCTCGGCGCCGCCCTCGTCGCGGCCCCGGCCATCGCGAAGGACAAGGACAAAAAGGACGAGGCAGCGGCCACGCCGACGCCTCCGCCCCTGCCGACCACGATCGACACCGACATCACGCATGAGCCCGAGAACGTGCTCCTGCTCGACTTGTCGGACGGCGGCCGCGTCGCCATTCGCATGATGCCGCAGTGGGCTCCGCACCATGTCGAGCGGGTCAAGACGCTGGCGGCGCAGGGCTTCTACAACGGCCAGATCTTCCACCGCGTGATCGACGGATTCATGGCGCAGACGGGCGATCCGACCGGCACCGGGCAGGGCGGCTCGCAGCTTCCCGACCTTCAGGCCGAATTCAACACGATGCCGCACCTCCGCGGCACCGTTTCGATGGCGCGCACCAACGACCCGAACAGCGCCAACAGCCAGTTCTTCATCGTGTTCTATCCGCGCTTCGCGCTGGACAAGAAGTACACGGTGTTCGGCCGGGTGATCTCGGGCATGCAGTACGTCGATGCGATCCATCGCGGCGAGCCGCCCGAGGACCCGACGAAGATCGTCCAGGCCTCGCTGGCGTCGGAGAACAAGCCGGCCCCGGCTGCGCCGGTGGCTCCGGCGGCACCTGCGCTGAAGGCGCCTTCGATTTCGGACCTGAACAACTCCAAGTCCAACTGAGCCAATCGCGTCGTCCCGGGCTCGCCCGGGACCGCTGGCTGTGAACAACTCCTCTTCCGGCGGGGCACCCGTGGCCGGGGGCGCCTAAAGACAGCCACCGGTCCCGGATCAAGTCCGGGACGACGCCTTGCCCGCAGCCCCGCTCTGGTCTAGCGCGCCGCCATGCGCGTAGACCTCTTCGACTTCGACCTTCCGCCCGAGAGCATCGCCCTGCGTCCGGCGCGTCCGCGCGATGCGGCGAAGATGCTGGTGGTGGACGGCGACACTCCCTTCGCCGACCATCACGTCCGCGACCTGCCTGCTCAAATGCGCGCAGGCGATGTCCTCGTCTTCAACGACACCCGCGTCATCCCCGCCCAGCTTGAGGGCACGCGCGGAGAAGCGCGCATCGGCGCCACGCTCCACAAGCGTATCGACCTTCGCCGCTGGCAGGCGTTCGTGCGCAACGCCAAGCGCCTGCGCGAGGGCGACCGCATCGCTTTCCCGGCGGAGGTTACCGCCATCGCGGAAAGCCGCTTGCCCGACGGCAGCTGGACCCTCGCCTTCGAGGGCGACGAGCCCGTGGAAGTCCTCCTCGAACGTGCGGGCCGCATGCCGCTGCCGCCCTACATCGCGGGCAAGCGCCCCACGGACGAGGCCGACGCCAGCGACTACCAGACCATGTTCGCGCGCGAGAAGGGGGCTGTCGCCGCACCCACGGCGGCGCTGCACTTCACCCCCGAACTGGTCGAGGCGCTGGACGCGGCGGGCGTGGCGCGCGAGACACTGACGCTCCACGTCGGCGCAGGCACCTTCCTGCCGGTGAAGGCCGACGACACCGTGGACCACCAGATGCACGCCGAGTTCGGCCGCATCGACCAGGCCACCGCCGACCGCCTCAATGCCGCGCGCGCCGCCGGTGGCCGGGTGATCGCGGTAGGCACCACCTCGCTGCGCCTGCTCGAAAGCGCCACCGGCGAAGACGGCGTGATCCGCCCGTTCGAAGGCGACACCGCGATCTTCATCACCCCGGGCTACCGCTTCCGCGCGATTGACGGGTTGATGACCAACTTCCACCTGCCCAAGTCCACCCTGATGATGCTGGTTTCGGCGCTGATGGGGCTGGAGAAGATGCAGGCGGTCTACGCCCATGCCATCGCCAACGGCTATCGCTTCTACAGCTACGGGGATTCCTCGCTGCTGCTTCCGTGACTTGCGTGGTTACGGGAAGGTTACGGATGGCTGTTAAATTGCTGTAAGCCTTTGCGGCGCACTGTCGGCCCCAATGCCCGGGAAGGTCCGGGCGCATGGGGGCGGCCACATGAAATCCTGGATATTGCCGGCATTGCTGGTCGCGGCGGTGTCTCCCGCATCGGCGGAGGAATTCGCGGGCGCAGGCCGGGCCGTGGATGG
This sequence comes from Novosphingobium sp. 11B, assembly GCF_054589055.1. Classification (NCBI taxonomy): domain Bacteria; kingdom Pseudomonadati; phylum Pseudomonadota; class Alphaproteobacteria; order Sphingomonadales; family Sphingomonadaceae; genus Novosphingobium; species Novosphingobium sp. 11B. Next base: position 106,104 of record NZ_BAAILP010000332.1, read on the forward strand.
CGACTCCTTGTTCGTCGGCGGGCGTGAGGTGCGTCTGTTCGGCATCGATGCACCCGAATATCGCCAGACCTGCCGCGTGAACTGGAGCAACTGGAGTTGCGGCTCCGACGCAGCCGCTGCCTTGCGCGCCATGGTCGATGCCCGGCAACTGACCTGCTCCTCGCGCGACCGCGACGTTTACGGCCGAACGGTCGCAAGCTGCCGGGCAGGAGGGGTGGATCTTGCGGCGGCGATGCTGGAAAAGGGGCTGGCGATTGCGCTCGACAACGCGCCTGCCAGCTATGCCGCGCTTGCCGATCACAGCAAGGCGCAGCGCGCGGGCATCTGGGGTTCCGAGTTCGATGCCCCGGCGATCTATCGCGCCGCCAACCCCCGAAATTCCGGAGCGCGCGTGGTATCCGCCACCGTGCCGCGCCCGGTTGTGGCGCGGTCGGTTCCTTCCGGGGCGTTCCGCAGCTGCGCGGAGGCGCGTGCCGCCGGTGCCGCGCCCATGCGGCGCGGGCAGCCCGGTTACAACCCGCAACTCGACGGCGATAACGACGGGATCGCGTGCGAGCCCTATCGGCGGCGCTGATCTTCTCAACGCCGCATTGCAAAAGATACTGCGCGCGGGGGCTTGGAACCGGATCGTTTCAGCCCCATTCATGCGCCTATGCAGCCTATCCTCGAAATCAGCGGCCTGACGAAGACTTACGCAGGCGGTTTCACGGCGCTCAAGGGCGTCGATCTGACCATCAACAAAGGCGAGATTTTCGCCCTCCTCGGGCCGAACGGCGCTGGCAAGACCACGCTGATCGGCGCGGTCTGCGGGATGGTCCGGCCGACCTCGGGCACGATCACCGCGTTCGGCGAGGACATGGGCCGCCACTGGCGCACGCTGCGCAAGCGTGTTGGCCTTGTGCCGCAGGAACTGGCGACCGACATGTTCGAGCCGGTGCTGCGCTCGGTCAACCATTCGCGCGGGCTCTTCGGCCTCGCCCCCAACCCGGCGCTGGTCGAGGACATCCTCAAGGCGCTCAGCCTCTGGGAAAAGCGCGACGAGCAGATCCGCAACCTCTCGGGCGGCATGAAGCGCCGCGTGCTGATCGCCAAGGCGCTGGCGCACGAACCCGAACTGCTGTTCCTCGACGAGCCCACCGCAGGCGTCGACGTCGAACTGCGCCGCGACATGTGGAAGCAGATCGCCCTCCTGCGTGAGCGTGGCACCACGGTGATTCTCACCACCCACTACATCGAGGAAGCCGAGGAAATGGCCGACCGCGTCGGCATCATCCGCAAGGGCGAAATCCTGATGGTGGACGAAAAGGCGGCGATGATGGAACGCCTGGGCCGCACCGAAGCGCTGATCTCGCTCGCGCAGCCGCTGGCCGAAGTTCCCGCCGGGATCGCGGCATTCCCCGTGACGCTTTCCGAGGACGGCCGCACGCTCGTCTATCGCGGCGGCGGCGGGGAGGGGGCGTCTGCGGGCACCGCCGAAGTCGCCGAACTGACCAAGGCCCTGACCCGCGCCGGGATCGACTACACCGCGATCGACATCCACGAATCGAGCCTGGAGGACATCTTCGTGAACCTGCTCGAAGGGCCCGACGCGCCTGTTCAGGAGACTGCGGCATGAGCCTGTTCAACGCCCGCTCCGCCTGGACCATCTACAGGCAGGAACTGATGCGCGCCTTCCGCACGGCGATGCAGTCGATCCTGGCGCCGGTGCTGACCACCACGCTCTATTTCGTCGTCTTCGGGGCCGCGATCGGCGGCCAGATGAAGAGCGGGGTGGACGGCCTCAATTACGGCGCGTTCATCGTACCGGGCCTTCTGCTGCTGACGATCCTGGGCGAAAGCGTCTCCAACGCCAGCTTCGGCATCTACATGCCGCGTTTTACAGGCGCGATCTACGAGCTGCTCTCCGCGCCCGTGGGCGTCGCCGAAACCCTCGTCGGCTTCGTCGGCGCGGCGGCGACCAAGTCGCTGATCCTTGCCGCGATCATCCTCGCGACGGCCAGCTTCTTCGTCGACTACTCGATCGCGCATCCGGTCTATGCGTTCTTCTTCGTGCTGCTGGTTTCCGCCAGTTTCTCGCTGTTCGGCTTCATCCTCGGCATCTGGGCGGACAGCTTCGAGAAGCTGACGATCGTGCCGCTGCTCATCCTGACCCCGCTGACATTCCTCGGCGGCACGTTCTATTCGATCGACATGCTGCCCGAGCCCTGGCGTCAGGTGGCGATGGCGAACCCGGTGGTCTACCTCGTCAACGGGCTGCGCTGGACGTTCTACGGCAGTTCCGACGTGCCGATCGCGCTGTCGCTCGGCCTGACGCTGCTGTTCCTCGTCCTTTGCGTCGGATTCATCACATGGATCTTCAAGAGCGGGTGGCGTTTGCGCACGTGACGCGTTAGCGTTTGCAGCATGACGATGCTCCGACCGGTCCTCTCCGGCCTTCCCGTTATGCTGCTTGCCGTTCCCGCCCATGCGCAAGTGCACCAGTTCGACGAGCCGCTCGTTCTGGTCCCGCTCCCGCCGCCGCCGCTGGTGCTCGACCTGCCGGATTATCCCGAGTTCGTGCCTTACGTGAGGGCGGAGCGGCCGCGTCTGCCGCTGGCGGTGCGCGCACTGCTGGAAGCTGCGATGAAGACCGACGACGGGGCCTCCGTGTCCGCGATGGTCAAGTTCGCGCAGCAGACCCAGCCTTACGACAAGGACGAGATCCGCGACATGCAGCGGGCCTACAACGACCGCCGCGCCAAGGAGATCGCCGCCAAGACCGAGGCGGAACTGGCCCGCATCCGTGCCTCGGGTGTGCTCGAACTGTGGAAGGGACAGATCGAGGTCGGCGCCTTCCGCTCCACCGGAAACACCGAGAACTTCGGTTTTACCGCTGCCCTCAAGCTCAACCGCAAGGGCATCAAGTGGGAGCACATCATCCAGGCCAACGCCGACTATCAGGAAGATCGCGATACGGTTACCCGCGAACAGTATTCTGCCAGCTACCAGCCGCGCTACACCCTGAACGACGGCTTCTTCACCTATGGTCGCACGCAGTACGAGCGTGACCGCATTCAGGGCTTCGCTGACCGTTACACGCTCTCGGGCGGTCTCGGTTACCGGGTGCTCAACCGTCCCGCCATGACGCTGGCGCTGGAAGCAGGTCCGGCGTTTCGCGCCACCAACTATGTGGACGACGTCAACCAGACGACATGGTCGGTGCTGACCTCGATCGACTTCGACTGGACGATCAACCCGACTATCAAGCTGACGCAGGACGCCAGCAGCTACATCGGGTCGGACAACAACACCTTCACCTCGATGACCGCGATCGAGGCCGGCATGATGAGGGGGCTGAAAGCTAAGCTGTCCTACTCCATCGAGCATGAGACTCGTCCGCCCAGCGGATCGCTCAAGACCGACACGATCTCGCGCTTCTCGCTGGTCTACGGGTTCTGATCGTCCTCCTTCCTCTCGTCACCCGCGAGCGCTTAGCTGCGCTCGCGGGTGACGAGAGGGTGCGGCGAAATCGTTGGCGATCGGATGTTTCCACCGCGCCTGAAAATGCTCTAAGGGCGGCGCCATGAAGCCTCGTTTCCAGTTTTCCATCCACGCCACAGACGGCAAGGCCCGTACCGGCACCATCCAGATGCGTCGCGGTGAAATCCGCACGCCCGCTTTCATGCCGGTCGGCACCGCCGCCACCGTCAAGGCGATGAAGCCGCAGGACGTGCGCGCGACCGGCGCCGATATCCTGCTCGGCAATACCTATCACCTGATGCTGCGCCCCGGCGCCGAGCGCGTCGCGCGCCTCGGTGGCCTGCACAAGTTCATGAACTGGGACCGCCCGATCCTGACCGACAGCGGCGGCTATCAGGTGATGAGCCTGTCGGATCTGCGCAAGATCACCGAGGAAGGCGTGACTTTCGCCAGCCACATTGACGGCTCGCGCCACATGCTAAGCCCCGAGCGGTCGATGGAGATCCAGCGCCTGCTCGGCTCCGACATCGTCATGTGTTTCGACGAGTGCCCCAAGATCGACCAGCCCCGCGACGTCATCGCCCGCTCTATGGAAATGTCGATGCGCTGGGCGAAGCGTAGCCGCGACGCCTTCGACACCGGTGGCGCGCATGCGGAAAGTTCCGCCCTGTTCGGCATCCAGCAAGGCGCGCTCGACGAAGGCCTGCGCAAGACCAGCGCCGATGCCCTGACCGAGATCGGCTTCGACGGCTACGCGATCGGCGGCCTTGCCGTGGGCGAGGGACAGGAGGCGATGTTCGCCACGCTGGAATTCGCCCCCGGCCAGCTTCCCGCCGACCGTCCGCGCTACCTGATGGGCGTGGGCAAGCCCGATGACCTCGTCGGCGCGGTGGAGCGCGGCGTCGATATGTTCGACTGCGTGCTGCCGACCCGCTCGGGCCGCAACGGGCAGGCCTTCACCTGGAACGGCCCGCTCAACATGCGCAACGCCCGTCACGCCGAAGACACCGGCCCGATCGACGAGCGCTGCAAGTGCCCGACCTGCGGTACGTACACCCGCGCCTACATCCACCACCTCATCAAGTCCGGCGAGATGTTGGGCGCGATGCTGCTGACCGAGCACAATCTCTCGTTCTACCAGCAACTGATGCAGGGCATGCGCGACGCGATCGCAGAGCAACGCTTTGCGGCGTTCGCGGCCGACTTCCGGCGGGACTATTTCCGCAAGGAATGATCGGTCGGAGCGGAGCATGGACGACAGTACCGGCACCATCGTTCGCGACCGGACACTGACGCGCGCCGACTTCGAGCGGCTGCCCGATTCCGTGCGCCATCTGGTCGGTTGCGATCTGGATGAGGCGCAACTCAGCGGGCTTGACCTGTGGGGCTGGACGTTCGAGGCCTGCAGCCTGCGCCGGACCGATTTGAGCAGGGCCAAGCTCGACGGCACGACCTGGAAGTCCTGCAGGGCCGCTTTCGTCGACTTTTCCGGGAGCGACCTCGACGGCGCCAGTTTTCATGCCAGCGATTTCAACAACGTTTCGTTCCGACGCGCTTCGCTGGCTTCGGCGAGGATAACTCGGTGCAAGTTGACGGGTGCCGATTTGTCGGATGCTGCGTCTCTCGACACCGTCTTCGAGGAGACCCTGCTGGTCAGCGCGCGCCTGCCTCGCCATTCGTTCCGGGGCGCGACGCTGCAGCAGGTTGATTTTTCGCAGGCTGATCTGAGCCGCTGCGATTTCCGGCAAGCGGCATTGCTGGACTGCAGCCTGCGCGATGCGGATTTGACCGGGGCGCGGTTCGACGGCGCCGATCTGCGTGGGGCTGACTTGGGTGGCCTGCGTCTGGTCGATGCTACCCTGTTCCGTGGCGCGATCATCTCGCGCATGCAGGCAAGCCAGATTCTCGGCGAACTGGGGATCAGCGTCCGCTAAGCTGAAGCCCGGTCACGCAGTGACGGGTATGCCCGGTGCGTCTTCGCCGTGCATGGTTTCCAGCACCGTCTCGACATAGGCGACGAAGCGGCCGGTCATTTCGTCGAGAAATCCGGCGCCGATCTCGCAGGCATGGCGCTGCGCTGTCCTGAGATCATTGTACCATTTACCGGTGCGGTGCGGAGTGATGAAACGGTAGCGAGTCATGATGCTAGGCTAATGCCCGATCTCGACGGCAGTTCCCTTACAAGTGCTGCAAATCGTGTAATTTTTCGTGTCGTTTGAACAGTTCGAAACACATAAGAAAAAGGCGGCCCCGAAGGACCGCCTTTTCTTGTTTCCGTTGCCGGAGAACCGGATCAGCGCGAGTAGAACTCGACGACCAGATTCGGTTCCATCTTCACCGGATAGGGCACTTCGTCGAGCGTCGGAACGCGAACGAAGGTCACCTTGTCGGTGCCGTCCTGGGCGACGTAGTCGGGCACTTCGCGCTCGGGCAGGTTCTGCGCTTCGAGAACGAGAGCCATTTCCTTGGCCTTGTTGCCCAGGGTGATGATGTCACCGACCTTCACGCGACGCGAGGCGATGTTGCACTTCACGCCGTTGACGCGGATGTGGCCGTGCGAAACGATCTGGCGGGCCGAGAAGATGGTCGGCGCGAACTTGGCGCGGTACACGACCATGTCCAGGCGCTGCTCCAGCAGGCCGATCAGGTTCTGGCTGGTGTCGCCCTTCATCGAGGACGCTTCCTGGTAGGTGCGCTTGAACTGCTTCTCGGTCACGTCGCCGTAGTAGCCCTTGAGCTTCTGCTTGGCGCGCAGCTGCAGACCGTAGTCCGAAACCTTGCTCTTGCGGCGCTGGCCGTGCTGGCCCGGGCCGTAGCTGCGGCGGTTGACCGAGCTCTTGGGACGGCCCCAGATGTTCTCGCCCATGCGGCGGTCGAGTTTGTACTTCGAGCTTTGACGCTTCGACATAATGTCGTCCTTCAATCTGCTTGCCGTGCGGCCATCGTGGCTGCACGATCCATGGTTCCCCCGGGGCGCACCATCAGGCCTATTATGCCGGATGCGGCCGCCGCTTCACCGGGAGTGCGGGGCCGAGTGGACGTGCTGCGAAGACGCAGGCGCCATGTGAGGGGCCGCCCTTATAGGGTCGGGCGCAGGAGTCAAGCCAAGTCTGGGGCGATTATTGACCGGTGCCGAGCGGGCTGCCCATGGTGTTGGCCCGCCCCATCATCTGCCCTGCCTGTTTTGCACCTGCCGAATCAATGGCACTCCATTCCGCAGCGGTATGGCACACGCGCTTGCGCATGATGGTCCCCGTGGGTGCTTCGAACCGGCATATTTTCTTGTCGGGATTGAGCGGCTCGCCTTGCTTGTCCTTGGCCATCGCGGGCGACAGCGTGGCAAGCGCCAGGGCGGTGACAGTAATGATGCGGATCATGTTTGAGAAATTCCCGAAACTGTAGGCAGCCGCCGTTTTACGCAGGAGCAATAAACCCGCAAATGAAATCCAGGCTATTCTTCCGGATTCCTAGGCCGCCGGTTGCCGCCCAGCGCGCTCAGCACGCCGCGCATGGTGCGCACTTCGAGGCTGTTCCAGCCCGGCTTGGTAAGCATGTTGCGCAAGGTCCGGCGCGTGGCGGCGGAGCGGCTTTCCGGGTAGAAGTACTTGGTCGGCTCCAGCACTTTCTCGAACTGCTGGATCATGCCTTCCAGTTCGTCCTGCGGGGCAGGGGGGAGCAGTTCCTCAACCGTCGGCTGCGCCAATGCGGCGCCCTTCGACCATTCGTAGGCGCACAGGATCACTGCCTGCGCCAGGTTGAGCGAGGCGAACTCGGGGTTGATCGGCACCGTCAGGATCGCGCGGGCGAGGGCAACGTCGTCCGTCTCCAGCCCCGAACGCTCCGGCCCGAACACGTAGGCCGAGCGGCCCGTCGCCGCGTAGACTTCGCGCGCGGCTTCCTCGGGCGTGACGACCGGCTTGGTGACGCCGCGCTTGCGCACGGTGGTGGCGTAGACGTTGGCGCAGTCGTGCACGGCTTCGGCGAGCGTCTCGAAGACTTCCGCCTTCTCCAGCACGTCGTCCGCACCTGCCGCCGCCGGGCCTGCCGACGGATTGGGCCAGCCGTCGCGCGGGGAGACGAGGCGCATCTCGGTCAGCCCGAAGTTGAGCATCGCGCGCGCGGCCTTGCCGATGTTCTCGCCCAATTGTGGGCGGACCAGTACGATTACCGGCTGCTTCACTTCAATTGACGCCGACATCGCGCACGGTCCCTGCAAATTCCTCGAAATCCCTCGCCTCGTTGAAGGCACGGTAGACGCTGGCGAAGCGGATGTAGGCGACCGAGTCGAGCTGTCGCAGCCCTTCCATCACGAGTTCGCCGATGACGCGCGAAGGCACCTCGTTCTCGCCGATCGTCTCGACCTGGCGCTGCACGCCCGAGACGAGCCGCTCGATCTTCTCCCGGTCGATGCCGCGCTTGCGACAGGCGAGGGTGACAGACTGCTCGATCTTGGCGCGGTCGAACGGCTCGCGGCGTTCGAGCCCGGCCGCATCGTTGCTCTTGACCACCACGATCTCGCGCAGTTGCACGCGCTCGAACGTTGTGAAGCGGGCGCCACAGCTGGAACACTGGCGGCGGCGACGGATCGCGGTGGCATCCTCGGTCGGGCGGCTGTCCTTGACCTGGGAATCGTCGTGGGCGCAAAAAGGACAGCGCATTCAGCGGGTTACTTTCATTCAGGACGGACGCGCTTGTAGAACTTGTAGCCTGCGCCCGCCGCCAGCCCGAGGCCGATGGAGACGAAGGGCAGGAACGCGCCAGCAACCGCGCCCGCAGCGCCCCAGATCAGAACCGGCTTGGTCGAGGGATGGGCCATGCCATCCTTGAGCATTCCGGCGAGTTCCTCGCGGGCATCGCTGACGAAGTGGCCGGAGTTCTGGGGGCGCTGCGGGTCGGTCATAGACTTAGTCCTCGTAGATGGGGAAACGATCACACAGCGCTTCAACGCGCGTGCGAACGTTCTGCTCCACCTGAGCGTCACCTGCTTCGCCGCACTTGGCAAGACCGTCGAGAACGTCGGCGACCATGTTGCCGATCTCGCGGAATTCCTCCGGGCCGAAACCGCGGGTCGTGCCGGCGGGCGAACCGACGCGGATGCCGCTGGTCTTCATTGGCGGCAGCGGGTCGAACGGGATGCCGTTCTTGTTGCAGGTGATCCCTGCGCGCTCCAGCGCCTCGTCGGCGTCCTTGCCGGTGACGCCCAGCGGCGAGAGGTCGATCAGCGCGAGGTGGGTGTCGGTGCCGCCCGAGACGATCGCGGCACCGCGCGCCTTGAGGGTGGCTGCCAGAACCTGCGCGTTCTCGATCACGCGCGCGGCGTAGTCCTTGAACTCGGGACGCAGCGCTTCACCGAAGGCGACCGCCTTGGCGGCGACGACGTGCATCAGCGGGCCGCCCTGCAGGCCGGGGAACACCGCCGAGTTGATCTTCTTGGCCAGCGCCTCGTCGTTGGTCAGGATCATGCCGCCGCGCGGACCGCGAAGCGTCTTGTGCGTGGTGGTGGTGGCGATGTGCGCATGCGGGAACGGTGAGGGGTGCAGACCAGCCGCGACGAGGCCGGCGAAGTGCGCCATGTCGACCTGGAACAGCGCGCCGACGCTGTCGGCGATCTCGCGCATGCGCTTGAAGTCGATAACGCGCGGATAGGCCGAGCCGCCCGCGATAATGAGCTTGGGCTGGTGTTCCTTGGCAAGGGCCTCGACCTCATCGTAGTCAATGAGGTGGGTGTCCTTGGTCACGCCATACTGCACGGCCTTGAACCACTTGCCCGAAAGCGCTGCGCGGGCGCCGTGGGTGAGGTGGCCACCGGCGTCGAGGCTCATGCCCATGATGGTGTCGCCGGGCTTGACGGTCGCGAGCAGCACTGCGCCGTTGGCCTGCGCGCCCGAGTGGGGCTGGACGTTGGCGAAGCCGCAGTCGAACAACTGCTTGGCGCGCTCTATGGCGAGGGTCTCGACTTCGTCCGAAGGCTCGCAGCCCTGGTAGTAGCGCTTGCCGGGATAACCCTCGGCGTACTTGTTGGTCAGCACCGAGCCCTGCGCCTCGAGCACGGCCTTGGAGACGATGTTCTCCGAGGCGATCAGCTCGATCTGCTTGCGCTCGCGCTTCAGTTCATGGCCGATCGCGGCGGCGACGGCGGGGTCGCTCTGGGCGATCGTGTCGGTGAAGAAGCCGGGTGAACGGATGGCGGTTTCTACGGTCATGGTTCTTGGCTCCTTCAGAAGGACGGATTGGAGAGCTTTTCGACGCGGCCTGCATGGCGGCCGCCGCCGAACTCGGTGGAGAGGAAAGCGTCGAGGCAGGCCTTGGCCATGTCCTCGCCGGTCAGGCGTGCGCCCATGGCGATGACGTTGGCGTCGTTGTGCTCGCGGGCGAGGGCGGCCGAAAGCGGCTCGCCCACCAGCGCGCAGCGGCAGGCGGGATCGCGGTTGACGGCGATCGAGATGCCGATGCCCGAGCCGCAAAGCGCGACGCCGAACTGCACGGTGCCGTCGGCGACGACCGAGGCCAGCTTGTATCCGTAATCGGGGTAATCCACCCGGTCGGCGGTTTCGGGGCCGAGGTCGGCGACTTCGTGGCCGGCCTCGATGAGGTATTCGCGCAAGGTCGCCTTGAGGTCGACGGCGGCGTGGTCGGATGCGATCGCGATACGCATGGGAGAGGTGCTTCCTGCCTGCGAGGGATTCGTTTGCGGCTCCCTTAGTCGCGGCTTGGCAATATTGCGAGTCTTGTGGGCACCGCGTTCGGATCGCCAATGGAGCCATGCGGGCAATTGTGCAGCGCATATGGATGTTTCAGCCGCATGATGCTTGCAAGGGTTTGTTCAGGGGCGCAAGTTCCGGCTCCCGATAGGCTGGCCCGAAAAGGCCGGACGCAGGGCCGACAGAAGAAAGGGGATTGCCATGAAGCTGACCGTCATGCGCGCATTGAGCCTCGCCGGGGTGCTGGTTCTCACAGGGTGTCTGGAGACGATGCCGGGACCGGATCGCCCCCATCGCCCGCGCCCGGAAAAGCCCGCGATCTGTACGCGCGAATATGCGCCGGTCTGTGCGCAAAAGCGTCGCCATCGCCAGACTTTCAGCAATGCCTGCATGGCGCGCGCCGAAGGTTTCCGGGTTGTCAGCTCAGGCGCCTGCGAGCGCGGCGGGCAATAGGAGGCCGGACGCGGAGGCAGAAGCGGGGTTTTCGGGTTCTTCGAATAGTTGCGACGATCTTATCGGTCTGATGCGGACCTCGGTGGCGGGCTAGCACCGGGATGCAACTTCACCAAGGCAGACCGCGATGATCCTCAACTGGCACCTCTGGCCCGCATTTCCTCTCCGCCCCGCCCGTCCTGCGGGAGAGGCGGCATGAGCGGGAGCGGGGGCGTCGTACACAACGTCGGCTCGGCATTCGACGTGACGGTGGATGTGGCGGCGTGGGACGGCGCGGGCGCGCAAGTGGACCTTTCGTGCGCGGCGATGTTCAGCGAGGAACCGGCCGGCGCGCCCACGGGCGGGCTGGCTCACCTCGACGCAGCGCTGGGCGGGCGGCTGCTCGAACTGCGCCGCGAAGGCCATTTCACCGGTGCTCCGGGCGAATGCCTGCTGATTTCCCAGCCGCCCGAAACGGTTGCGGCCAAGGCGCTGCTGGTGGTCGGGCTGGGCCATCCGCAAGGGTGGACGCCGCTTCACTTGCGCGAAGCGGTGCGCTCGGCGGCCACTTTCGCGCTGGCGCTCGGCGTGCGCAGCGCCGCCTTCGCACCGGGCATGCGCGACAGCGGCCTCTCGGCGGACGGGACGGCCGGAGCGCCCGCGCACATGATCGCTGGGCTTGCCGCCGCGCTTGCCACCCGGCACAGGCTGGTCCCCATGGGCCTTGCTCCGGCGCCGGTTCTGGAACGCTGGGTGTTCGACGTCGGCGCGGAAAGGCTCGAGGCAGCGGCGCGGGAGTTTCGCGAGCAACTGCGCGGGCAAGGCGATTGACATGGTCACAAAGTCGGTCCTTCCGGCGAAGGGGGGAGCCGATCTTCTGACGGTGCCTGTTGTAAGGGGACCAGTTGGGTCCCCGCCTTCGCGGGGATGACAAGGTTTTACGCGAGAACGAGCGTGGTCACCGCATCGCTCAAGTTTGAAGCGCCCATGAAAAAAGCCCCGCCGAAGCGGGGCTTTTCTCTTACTGGTCCAGGAACGAGCGCATCTTGCGCGACCGGCTCGGGTGCTTGAGCTTGCGCAGCGCCTTGGCCTCGATCTGGCGGATGCGTTCGCGCGTCACCGAGAACTGCTGGCCGACTTCTTCCAGCGTGTGATCGGTGTTCATGCCGATGCCGAAGCGCATGCGCAGCACGCGCTCCTCACGCGGGGTAAGGCTCGCAAGGACCCGGGTGACCGTCTCCTTGAGGTTCGCCTGGATCGCCGCGTCCACCGGAATGATCGCGTTCTTGTCCTCGATGAAGTCGCCGAGGTGCGAATCCTCCTCGTCGCCGATCGGCGTTTCGAGGGAGATCGGCTCCTTGGCGATCTTCATCACCTTGCGCACCTTCTCGAGCGGCATCGACAGACGCTCGGCCATTTCCTCGGGCGTAGGCTCACGGCCCTGCTCGTGGAGGAACTGACGGCTGGTGCGCACCAGCTTGTTGATCGTCTCGATCATGTGGACCGGGATGCGGATCGTGCGGGCCTGATCCGCGATCGAGCGCGTGATCGCCTGCCTGATCCACCAGGTCGCATAAGTCGAGAACTTGTAGCCGCGGCGGTATTCGAACTTGTCGACCGCCTTCATCAACCCGATGTTGCCTTCCTGGATAAGATCCAGGAACTGCAGGCCGCGGTTGGTGTACTTCTTGGCGATCGAGATCACCAGGCGCAGGTTCGCCTCGACCATTTCTTTCTTGGCGATGCGTGCTTCGCGCTCCGCCTTCTGGACCATGTTAACGATGCGCCGGAACTCGGGAAGCGCCATGCCGGTGGCGGCGGCGATGTCCGAGACTTCCAGACGGATACGCTCGACGGGGTCGGCTTCGTTCTCGGCGAAGGCAGCCCACTTCTTGTCCTTCTTGGCGACGTCCGTGATCCACGTATCGTCCAGTTCGCGGCCGACGTACGATTCGAGGAAGTCGGTGCGCTTCACCTTGTGACGCTCAGCCAGACGCAGCATCTGGCCGCCCAGCGTCGTCAGGCGACGGTTGAAGGCGTAGAGGTTGTCGACCAGATATTCGATCTTGGTCGCGTGGAACTTGACCGATTCCACCTGCGCGGTGAGGTCTTCACGAAGCTGCTGGTACTGGTCTTCCTTGGCGGCCGGGAAATCGATGCCCAGCGCCAGCGCTTCCAGACGATCGCGCTGCAGGCGCTCGAAAGTCTGGAACAGTTCGGTGATCAGCAGGAACTTCTCAAGCGCTTCCGGCTTGAGGGCCGCTTCCATCTGCGCGAGCGAGAGGGTGTTGTCCTCTTCCTCTTCCTCGGCCTGACGCTTGGGAATCGGGTTGCCGTCCTCGTCGAGTTCCTCGGAGTTGTCCTCGTCGTCGGAATCGTCGTCCTTGAACGAGGGACCGGCGGTCTTTTCGCTGATCTCGCCGTCGTCCTCGCTCTCGCCGTCCTCGCTCAGGGCTTCGGGCGCGGGCTCCTTCGAAAGCATCGCGTCGAGATCGAGGATCTCGCGCAACTGCATCTCGCCGTTGTTGAGCGCTTCGGACCACTGGATAATGGCGTGGAAAGTGATCGGGCTCTCGCACAGGCCCAGGATCATCATGTCGCGACCGGCTTCGATGCGCTTGGCGATGGCGATTTCGCCCTCGCGGCTGAGCAGCTCGACCGCGCCCATCTCGCGCAGGTACATGCGCACCGGGTCGTCGGTGCGCTCGACCGTTTCCTTCTTCTTCGCGGGATCGACGTTGACGCGCGGCGAGACTTCATCGCCTTCGCTGTCGTCGTTATCGTCTTCCGAATCGCGGTCGTCGTTTTCCTGATTATCGGCGTCTTCGTCGTTGTCGACGATGTTGACGCCCATCTCGTTCAGAGCCGAGGTGATGTCCTCGATCTGGTCCGAGGACATGTCCTGAGGCAGCGCCTCGTTCAGTTCGTCATAAGTGATGACACCGCGGCGCTTGGCGCGCGCGATCAGCTTCTTGATCGAACCTTCGTTGAGGTCGATCAGCGGTGCGTCCGTACCCTCGTTGTCCGCGCCGTTGGTGTCGTTCTTGCTCATCAGTTCGCCGTTATCCCGTGCCGTCGTGAGTGCATAAACCTGGGGTCCGTAAACCTTGTATAATTATACAATCACGACGCATGTCTGGTTGCCATTTGCCTGAGACGGCTATCGAATTCCAGCTTTCTCTTCAGCAGTCGCTGCTGTTCGGCGAATGCCGAGTCGGAAAGCTCTGATTCGAACCGCGCCGTTGCTTTTGCCAGTGCCGCTTCGAGTACTGGTCGCTCGACGAGGAGGTCGATCGCCTGGGCCAGTTCGGCTGCCGCCTGTTCCTCGCTCGTTTCGGGAATCAGGAAGCCGAATCTAAGCCCTGCGTACTCGGCGGCCTTGGGTTGCACCAGGCCGTTGTCTCGCAATATGGTGGCGAGAACCTCGGTTTCAAGCGCGTCTGCGGCGCCGCAGCAGTCCACCAGTGTCTCGAAGCGCGGATCGAGACCGGGGGTGCGGGCGAGCGCTTCCGCGTGGCGCGCAAGTTGCGCGGGCCAGCGAATGAGCCCGGCGATGATCGCGGCGGAGAGCGCATCGCGGGTGCCTGCGCCTGCGAATCGGGTGTTCAGGCGCTCGATCGATTCGGGTGAGGACGGGGCAGGGCTCGGCTTGCCGTTCCACTTGCCGCTTCCGCGCTGGTTCTGGCGAGGCTGGAAATTTCCGCCGCCACCTTGCCCTCCACCCTGTTGCCAGCGATTCTCCCGGCGCGGGAAGGCGAATTCGGAATAGCGGTCCTGCAGTTCGCGGCGGTAAAGCCCGGCGATGTCGGGGTGCTGGATCGTCTCGACGTGGGCCATCAGGCGGGCCTTGAGACCGGCCTTGTCCTCGGGCGTATTGAGCGGGACGGCATCGCGCTCGGCCTCCCACAGCACTTCGACGAGGGACTTCGCCTCGCCGAGAATGTCCTCCATCGCGCGGGAGCCGCGCTGCTTGATGAGATCGTCGGGGTCCAGCCCCTCGGGCAGGCGGACGATTCGCAGGGAGTGGGCAGGGCGCAGCAGCGGCAGGGCGCGGGTGATCGCGCGCATCGCCGCGCGCTGGCCGGCGGCGTCGCCGTCGAAGCACAGGGTCGGCGTCTCGACATGGCGCCAGAGCATCTCGATCTGGTACTCGGTCAGCGCAGTGCCCAGCGGCGCGACGGCATTGGCGATACCGGCGGCGGCCAGCGCGATGACGTCCATGTAGCCCTCGACCACCACGATCCGCCCCGACTGGCGCGCGGCGGGCGCGGCGCGGTGCAGGTTGTAGAGCGTGCGGCCCTTGTCGAACAGCGGGGTGTCGGGAGAGTTGAGGTACTTGGGCGCATCGGTCTTGCCCTTGGTGAGGATCCGCCCGCCGAAGGCGATGACCCGGCCGCGCGCATCTTCAATGGGGAGCATCAGGCGGCCGCGGAAGCGGTCGTAGGGATCGCGTTCCTCGACGGCGATGCGCAGGCCTGCCTCGATCAGCATGGCTTCGGGGAAGCGGGAGAGGGCTTCCTTCAGCGCCTGCCGCCCCTCGGGCGCATAGCCGAAGCCGAAGCGCTGCACGGTATGCGCATCGAATCCGCGCGTGGCGAGATAGGCGCGCGCCGCGCTGCCCTCGGCGCCGGACAGGCTGGCCTTGAACCACTCCTGTGCGGCGGCCATCACATCGTGGAGACTGTCGCGCTTTTCCGCCGCCCGCGCCATCTTGGGATCGGGCGCGGGGACGTCCATCCCGGCTTCTGCGGCCAGTTCCTTGACCGCGTCCATGAAGGCGAGGCCCTGGTGGTCGGTCATCCAGCGGATGGCGTCGCCATGGGCGCCGCAGCCGAAGCAGTGGTAGAACCCCTTCTCGTCGTTGACGTAGAAGCTGGGCGAGTTCTCGTTATGGAAAGGGCAGCAGGCCCGATGCTCGCGCCCCGCCTTCTGCAGCCGCACGGAGCGGCCGATCAGCGCGGAAAGCGCGGTGCGGGACCGGAGTTGGTCGAGCCATTGGGGGGTGAGCACGAGACCTGCCGCCTGTCAGCAAATCAGGCCAGCGCCGCCTTTACCCAGCCGCTCGCCTTGGTCATGTCGAGCACCGTGCCGTGGCGGGCCTTCAGTTCGCCCATGACCTTGCCCATGTCCTTCATGCCGCTGGCGCCGGTTTCGGCCTTGATCGCCTCGATGGCGGCCATGGTCTCTTCCTCGGACAGCTGGGCGGGGAGGAAGGTTTCGATCACTTCCAACTCGGCCTGTTCGTCGGCAGCCTTTTCGGGGCGGCCGCCCTGCTCGAACAGGGTGATCGATTCGCGGCGCTGCTTCACCATCTTCTGCAGCACGTCGATCACCAGCGCGTCGTCGTCGGGAAGCGTGTCGGCGGTGCGCAGTTCGATGTCGCGGTCCTTGATCTTTGCAAGGATGAGGCGGACAGTGGCGAGGCGCTGCTTCTCACCGGCCTTCATGGCGGTGATCTGCGCGGCCTTGATCGAATCACGAAGCATGGGTTTTCCTGCAAATGAACTGAGTGAACGGGGTGGTGCGTGTGGCAAAGCTAGCAACCTGCGCGCCGATTTGCACGTGTGCGCCCAAATTGCACCCCCACACCTTGACGCGGTGCACAACCCTCTCTAGCGGCCGCGTCTTAGCACACAACGTTAGAAACGCCGTCAACGGAGCGACCCACCATGGCCGACGCCGCATCTTCGCTTGCGCCCAAACCCGAAGGGGCAACGGGCGTTCTGGTTCTCAGCGACGGACACGTCGTCTGGGGACGTGGTTTCGGTCATGTCGGAGAGTCCGTGGGTGAAGTCTGCTTCAACACCGCGATGACCGGCTACCAGGAAGTCATGACCGACCCGTCCTATGCGGGCCAGATCGTCACTTTCACTTTCCCCCACATCGGCAATGTCGGCGTGAACGAGGAAGACCTCGAATCGCTGGTCGATGGCGCCGTCGGCTGCGTCGTCCGTGAGGACGTGACGCTGCCTTCGAACTTCCGTTCCGCAGGCGGCTACGCCGAGTGGCTGGCGAGCAAGGGCAAGGTCGGCCTTTCGGGCGTCGACACCCGCGCGCTCACCCGCCGCATCCGCAGCGCCGGTGCGCCCAACGCCGTCATCGCCCATGACCCCGAAGGCAACTTCGACATTCCCGCGCTCATCAAGCGGGCGCAGGAATGGCCGGGCCTCGAAGGCATGGACCTTGCCAAGCTGGTCAGCCGCGAAATCCAGCAGGGCTGGGAAGGCTCGACTTGGACACTCGGTGAGGGCTACGGCACTGCCGACGGCGAGACCCGCCCGCACGTCGTCGCGATCGACTACGGCGCCAAGGACAACATTTTCCGCAATCTCGTGAAGGCTGGCGCGCGCGTCACCGTGGTTCCGGCCGAGGCTTCGCTGGAAACCATCCTGTCGCTCGAACCCGCTGGCGTGTTCCTCTCGAACGGCCCCGGCGACCCGGCGGCGACCGGCGCTTATGCCGTGCCCGTGATCGCGGCGCTGCTGGAGCGTGACATGCCGGTCTTCGGCATCTGCCTCGGTCACCAGATGCTCGGCATCGCAGCGGGCGCGAAGACAGCCAAGATGTTCCAGGGCCATCGCGGCGCCAACCATCCGGTCAAGCGCCATGCCGACGGCGTGGTCGAGATCACCTCGATGAACCACGGCTTTGCGGTGGACAACACCTGCCTGCCGGACAATGTCGAGGAAACCCACGTCTCGCTGTTCGACGGCACCAACTGCGGCATCGCGATCAAGGGCAAGCGCGCTTTCGGCGTGCAGTACCACCCCGAGGCGAGCCCCGGCCCGCAGGACAGCTTCTACCTGTTCGAGAAGTTCGTGGGTATGCTCGGCTGATGGTCGCAGCGGGTCAGGCTCCCTTGGCGGCGTTCGCGCCGTCCCACGCATCGGCGATGATTGCCGGTGCGGCCAAGGGAGCTTTCGACCCGGCCCGGCGGATTGCCTATGCATCCAGGCACCTCATAACAAAGAAGGTGCCTGAAATGACTAGCGCAATGTCCGCTCTGATCGACCACATGATCGCCTACTACGTCGCCGGGCCGGCGGCCGAACTCTCGGTCGCGCCGCGCTTCTATCCTTACGGCGAGCTTCAGCTCATCTTCGAGGACAAGGTCTCCGTCGCCGTCCGCAAGTTCGGCCCGAAAGTGCGCAAGCACTCCAAGGAAGCCGGCAAGGCCTTCATCGATCGCATGATCGAGACGGGCGCCTGGTCCACCAACCAGGGCGAGTACGGCGGCTCGATGCACCAGTTCCAGGCCGACCGCTTTCGCGAAGTCATTCGCGCTGAGCAGGACGCCAACCCCATCATCCAGAACGCGAAAGCCGATCCCGACTACTGGGACAAGGCTTTCGGTGATCTGGTGGCATAAGCCACCGGGTCGCATTACAAGACACACAGGACACCCAGGAAAGCCCATGCCAAAGCGCACCGACATCTCCTCGATCCTCGTAATCGGCGCGGGGCCCATCATCATTGGTCAGGCCTGCGAGTTCGACTATTCGGGCACCCAGGCGATCAAGGCGCTCAAGGAGGACGGTTACCGGGTGATCCTGGTGAACTCGAACCCCGCCACGATCATGACCGACCCGGACATGGCCGACGCCACTTACGTGGAGCCGATCACCCCCGAGGTCGTCGCGCGCATCATCGAGAAGGAGCGCCCCGATGCGGTGCTCCCGACGATGGGCGGCCAGACCGCGCTCAACTGCGCGCTGGCACTGTTCAACGACGGCACGCTGGAGAAGTACGGTGTCCAGATGATCGGCGCCGATGCCGACGCGATCGACAAGGCCGAGGATCGCCAGCGCTTCCGCGACGCGATGGACAAGATCGGCCTCAACTCGGCGCGTTCGGGCGTGGCGCATACCTTGGACGAGGCTTTCGCGGTGCTTGAGCGCACCGGTCTGCCCTCGATCATCCGCCCCAGCTTCACGATGGGCGGCACCGGCGGCGGCATCGCCTACAACAAGGCCGAGTTCGAGGCGATCGTGCGTTCGGGCCTCGATGCCTCGCCGACCACCGAAGTGCTGATCGAGGAATCGCTGCTCGGCTGGAAAGAGTACGAGATGGAGGTCGTGCGCGACCGCCATGACAACTGCATCATCATCTGCTCGATCGAGAACGTCGATCCGATGGGCGTCCACACGGGCGACTCGATCACCGTCGCCCCGGCGCTGACGCTGACCGACAAGGAATACCAGATCATGCGCAACGCCTCGATCGAGGTGCTGCGCGAGATCGGCGTCGAGACCGGCGGTTCCAACGTCCAGTTCGCGGTGAACCCCAAGGACGGCCGCCTGATCGTCATCGAGATGAACCCGCGCGTGTCGCGTTCCTCGGCGCTGGCCTCGAAGGCCACCGGCTTCCCGATCGCGCGCGTCGCCGCCAAGCTGGCGGTCGGCTACACGCTCGACGAGATCATGAACGAGATCACCGGCGCGACGCCCGCCGCGTTCGAGCCGACCATCGACTACGTCGTCACCAAGATCCCGCGCTTCGCCTTCGAGAAGTTCAAGGGCGCCAAGAACGACCTCACCACCGCGATGAAGTCGGTCGGCGAAGTCATGGCGATCGGCCGCAACATCAAGGAATCGATGCAGAAGGCCCTGCGCGGCCTCGAAACCGGCCTTGATGGCTTCAACCGCGTGCCCGCGCTGGAAGGCGCCGGCCGTGACGTCATCACCGCCGCTCTTTCGCGCGCCACGCCGGAGCGTCTGCTGCACGCCGCGCAGGCCTTCCGCGAAGGCTTCACCGTGGACGAGATCCACGCGATCGCCCACTACGACAAGTGGTTCCTGCGCCACATCGAGGAAATCATCGCCGAGGAAACCAAGATCCTCGCCGAAGGTCTGCCCAACGATGCGGCGGGCATGCGCAAGCTGAAGGCGATGGGCTTCTCCGACAAGCGCCTCGCCACGCTGGCGGTGCGTTCGGTCGGCGTCGCGGGCGGTCTGGGCGAGACCCAGGCCAAGCGCTCGGGCCTGCTGCATGACGCGCTGCGCGCCATGGCCGGTGCCACCAGCGAGAAGGAAGTGCGCCAGCTTCGCCGCAAGCTGGGCGTCGTCCCCGTTTTCAAGCGCATCGACAGCTGCGCCGCCGAGTTCGAGGCGGTGACGCCCTACATGTACTCGACCTACGAGGCCCCGATCTTCGGCGAGCCCGAGGACGAGGCCATGCCGTCCGACCGCAAGAAGATCGTGATCCTCGGCGGCGGTCCGAACCGCATCGGGCAGGGCATCGAGTTCGACTACTGCTGCGTCCACGCCTGCTTCGCCCTGTCCGAGGCCGGCTACGAGACCATCATGGTCAACTGCAACCCCGAGACGGTTTCGACCGACTACGACACCTCGGACCGTCTCTACTTCGAGCCGCTGACTGCCGAGGACGTGCTGGAAATCCTGCGCGTCGAGCAGCAGAGCGGCGAACTCGTCGGCGTGCTGGTGCAGTTCGGCGGCCAGACTCCGCTCAAGCTGGCGCAGGCGCTGGAAGACGAGGGCATTCCGATCCTCGGCACCTCGCCCGACGCGATCGACCTTGCCGAAGACCGCGAGCGGTTCTCGGCTCTGGTCGACAAGCTCGGCCTCAAGCAGCCCGCCAACGGCATTGCCCGCAGCCGCGACGAGGCGGTGAACGTCGCCAATCGCATCGGCTACCCGGTGCTGATGCGCCCAAGCTACGTGCTGGGCGGCCGCGCGATGGAGATCGTCGACAGCGAACAGCAGCTCGACGACTACATCACCACCGCCGTGCAGGTCTCGGGCGACAGCCCGGTCCTCATCGACCAGTACCTGCGCGACGCCATCGAGTGCGACGTCGATGCCCTGTGCGACGGCGAGCGCGTGGTCGTGGCAGGCGTCATGCAGCACATCGAGGAAGCGGGCATCCACTCCGGCGACAGCGCCTGTACCCTGCCGCCTTACAGCCTGCCGCCCGAGATCATCGCCGAAATGGAGCGTCAGGCCGAGAAGCTGGCGTTCGGCCTTAACGTCAAGGGCCTGATGAACATCCAGTTCGCGGTGAAGGACGGCGAGGTCTACCTCATTGAGGTCAACCCGCGCGCCTCGCGCACGGTGCCCTTCGTCGCCAAGGCGCTGGGCCAGCCGGTCGCCAAGATCGCTGCGCGCGTCATGGCGGGTGAGAAGCTGGACACCTTCCCGCCGTTCAAGCGCGACCTGCCGTACATGGCGGTCAAGGAAGCCGTGTTCCCCTTCAACCGCTTCCCCGGCGTCGATCCGGTGCTCAGCCCCGAGATGAAGTCCACCGGTGAAGTGATGGGAATCGATAGCGATTTCGCTCGCGCCTTCGGCAAGGCGCAGCTTGGCGCCGGCATGAAGCTCCCGGTCGAGGGCACCGTGTTCGTTTCGGTCAAGGACAGCGACAAGCCGGTGATCCTGCCTGCGGTGAAGACGCTGATCGAGCAGGGTTTCCGCATTGTAGCCACCAGCGGCACGCAGAAGTATCTGGCCGAAGCGGGCCTGCAGGTCGATTTGGTCAATAAGGTGGCCGAAGGCCGTCCGCACATCGTCGACAAGATCGTCGATGGCGAGATCGCGCTGATCTTCAATACCACCGAAGGCTGGCAGAGCCTGGTGGACTCCCAGTCGATCCGCGCCTCGGCGCTGACCGGCAAGGTTTCGATCTTCACCACGGCGGCGGCCAGTGTCGCTGCGGCGGAGGCGATCGCGACAATTCGCGGGAGCAAACTTGAAGTGCGATCGTTGCAGGACTACTATAGCTGAAATCGATCTCGCCTCCCCCCACATCGCAGCAGATCGGCCCCGCCCGCCTAGGGCGGGGACAGGAAACTAGTCGCAAGACCTTTGGGGGAAGGCCGCAGGAGGAAATGAATTAGAATGGCAAGTGTCGAAAAGCTGCCGATGCTCGCGGAAGGTTACGAGCGGATGACCGCGGACCTCAAGGCGCTGCGCGATGAGCGTCCGCTCATCGTCGACGCCATCGAGGAAGCGCGTGCCCACGGCGATCTTTCGGAAAACGCCGAGTACCACGCCGCCAAGGAGCGCCAAGGCCAGGTCGAGGCGACCATCGCCGACCTCGAGGATAAAATCACGCGTGCGCAGATCATCGATCCCGCGACGCTGTCGGGCGACAAGATCATCTTCGGCGCCACCATCACTCTTCTCGACGATGACGAGAAGCCGGTGAAGTACCAGATCGTCGGCCCTTACGAAGCGGACGCGAAGGTCGGCCGCATCAGCTACAACTCGCCGCTCGGCAAGGCGCTGATCGGCCGCAAGGTCGAGGAAGAGATCGAAGTGACCGTCCCCTCGGGCGACAAGTTCTACCTGGTGCAGAAGATCGAATTCATCTGATCCTCTCCGCTTCAGGATAAAGAAAAAGGCCGGCGTTTCCGCCGGCCTTTTTCGTTTCCGCTGCTCAGGCTGCCGGCAGTTCCGGCTCGAGCAGGCGATGAAGATGCACGATCACGTACTTCATCTCGGCATCGTCGACGGTGCGCTGCGCTGCCGATTTCCAGGCATTCTGGGCCTCGGCGAAATCGGGATAGACACCGACAAGGTCGAGAGCCTTGAGGTCGGTGAATTCGAGGCTGCGCGGATCCTTGACCCGGCCGCCCATTACAAGGTGAAGCTTCTGCATGGGAGAGTGCCGCTTTCCTGCTGGTTGGGAGATAAGCGGCCTATAATTTTGGAGAGGTCAAGGAGCAAGTGCACAAGACGCACCTTGATCGCGCAGTAAGCGAAAAGGTGCGTCTTTAGCTGAAATTCACGAGCCGTTTACGATCTGACACGCTTCTTGAGGTCTTCGGCCATGTGCAGCACCTTGGTCGAGCGGACAGCCGCCGCGTCTCCAAGGCGGTTGGCGGTGTCGGCAGCCGCATCGCCAAGCCTGCTGGCTCGGCGGGCAGTCGCACGGCCGAGGGCACTTGCGGCGCCTACTGCAGCCAGGCCGTACTTTTCGAGATTGAGAATGGCCAGATCGCTGGCCTTTTCGGCGCTGTCCGCGAACTTCGAGGCCTGCTTGCGCGCATCGATGCCGATGTCGTGCGCCTTGTCGCCCGCCTTGCGGCCGAGTACGACGCTGGCGGTGCCGGCAGCCTCCGCGAGGTCCAGCGTGCGCGCGACGATCCGCCTGCTGACGCGGCGCGGCAGGAGGGCGCTCACTGCGACGCCAACGGCGACACCGCCTGCGACGGTCAGTACCGGGTGCTTCTTGACGAAGGCGATGACTTTGTCAGACGGCTTGGGCTCGGCGATCTGCGCGGGCAGGGCGACGACGTTCGCACCCTTGCTGACATCGATCGGGGTGGACGACTCGGTCTTGCTCACCTGGCGTTCCTTCCTTGGTCAAGAGACCCGGTCGCGCACGCTGTCCAACAGGCGCTGCGCCAAGTCGATAATGGGATTACGCAAAAACCAAAGCACCAGCGCGGCCAAAGTTCCGCCGATTGCGGCGGGATGCTCCTCGACAACGGCAACGGCCTCGTCGAACATCAGCTTGGCCTGATCGAGCGCCTCGTCAGCGATCCGGCCGCTGATCCCGCGCTCGTCCATGTCGGCCTTGAAAGCCTGGTAATGTCCGTCGAACTTCGCCTTCGCGGCGTCGCGCGCGGCCCGGTCCACCAGAACCTGCGCTGCCTGCTTGCCCATTCGAGCCCCCGTAATAGATTAATCGTCCTGAGAACCGCCCGCGATACGCAGCATCCGGCGCAGCCGTGCGCGCGCACTCCAGGCCCCGAATGCGGCAAGCGCAAGCAATACCAGCGTGACAACCGCCATCGCGCCCCACAATCCGAGCAGCGGACCCAGGGCAATCACCGTACCGACCACGAAGGCCATGACAGCGAAGAAAACCAGCACCGCTGCCACCACGAGCAGCATGACGATAGTGCGTGTTTCCGACCCGACATATGCAGCGCGCGACTTTTGAAACGCGAGTTCAGCCTGCGCAAAAACCTTCGCTTCATCTGCCAGCTGGCGCAGATCCTGCGCCAGCGACAGATTCTCGTAATCCTCGGCCGCAGGGGTGAGGGTGGGTGTGGTGTCCTGCATTCTCTCAGGAAGTCAGCTCAGGCGCCGAAGCGCCTTCACTTGCCCCTGAACAGGCGGGAAAGCACGAAGCCGGTCGCGGCCGCGATGCCGAGTGCCTGCCACGGGCTGTTGCGCACGAACGTCTTGGCATCCTCGCCAATGTCCTCGATCGACTTCTCGTCCAGCTTGGCTCCGGCGTCGGCCAGCGACTTCGATGCGCTGCGGGCGTAATCGCCGTACTTCACGCCGACCTTCTCGTCGATCAGGGCGGCATTGTCGTCGATCAGCTTGGAGACGCCGACGATCGCCTGACTGGCCTTGGCCTTGCCTTCCTCGGCATAGCCGGCGGCCTTGACCTTGGCATCGGCCGCGAAGGCGCTGGCCTTGTCCTTGGCTTCACCGCTGCGGGTCTTGCATTCGCTCGACACTTCACCGGCGAAAGCCTGTGCACCGGCCTTGGCTTCCTCGACCGCCTTGGAGAAGTGATTCTTGGCGCTTTCGGTGCCGTTTCCGGCGGAGATGGTGGGTTCGACCATGCGATTATCCTTCCTTGTCTATCCTTGGCGCGAATTGGCATCATAAGCCATGTGCGGACAGAGTAACACAACTTGTCGTTCCTTGCTGCAACGCAACTTGTCACGCGAAGTTCCCCTGCTAAGACCGCCTCCGGACGGATGGCGCGTAATGCGCCCGCTTGAGGAGAACCGCAGACATGACCGCGATCATCGACATTCACGGACGGGAAATCCTGGACAGCCGCGGCAACCCCACCGTGGAGGTGGACGTCCTGCTGGAAGACGGCAGCTTCGGCCGCGCGGCAGTGCCCTCGGGCGCATCGACCGGCGCGCACGAAGCGGTGGAACTGCGTGACGGCGACAAGAGCCGCTATCTCGGCAAGGGCGTGCTCAAGGCCGTGGATTCGGTCAACGGTGAGATCGCCGAGGCGCTCGTCGGTCTCGACGCCGAAGACCAGCGAGACCTCGACCTTGCCATGATCGAACTCGACGGCACGCCGAACAAGGCGCGCCTCGGTGCCAACGCCATCCTCGGCGTCAGCATGGCCGCCGCGAAGGCCGCCGCCAATGCGCGCGGCCTGCCGCTCTACTCCTACGTCGGCGGCGTTTCGGCGCATGTCCTGCCGGTGCCGATGATGAACATCATCAACGGCGGCGAGCATGCCGACAACCCGATCGACTTCCAGGAATTCATGGTCATGCCGGTCGGCGCCTCGTCGCTGGCGGAAGCCGCGCGCTGGGGAGCGGAAATCTTCCACACGCTCAAGAAGGGCCTGCACGAGAAGGGCCTCGCCACCGCCGTGGGCGACGAGGGCGGCTTCGCGCCGAACCTTGCCAGCACCCGCGATGCGCTGGACTTCATCATGGCCTCGATCGAGAAGGCAGGCTTCAAGCCGGGCACCGACATCAAGCTCGCGCTCGACTGCGCCTCGACCGAGTTCTTCAAGAACGGCAAGTACGAGATCAGCGGCGAGGGCCTGAGCCTGTCGCCGGTGGCCTTCGCCGACTACCTCGCCGATCTCACCGAAGCCTATCCGATCATCTCGATCGAGGACGGCATGAGCGAGGACGATTTCGAGGGCTGGAAGGCGCTGACCGACAAGATCGGCCACAAGGTGCAGCTGGTGGGCGATGACCTGTTCGTCACCAACCCGGCGCGCCTGACCATGGGCATCGAGAAGGGCCTGGCGAACTCGCTGCTCGTCAAGGTCAACCAGATCGGCACCCTGACCGAGACGCTCGAAGCCGTCTCGATCGCCAACCGCAACGGCTACACCGCCGTCATGTCGCACCGTTCGGGCGAGACCGAGGACGCGACCATCGCCGACCTCGCCGTCGCCACCAACTGCGGCCAGATCAAGACCGGCTCGCTGGCCCGTTCGGACCGGCTTGCCAAGTACAACCAGCTCATCCGCATCGAGGAAGAACTGGGCAAGGCCGCGCGCTATGCGGGCCTGAGCGCGTTCGGTCGCCTGAGCGCCTGAACCTGAAGTGTCGCGGGTGATCGGCGCCGGGGAAATGGCGCCGGTCACCCGCTTCCTCCGCACGGCGACCAGCCTATCCCCCC
>NZ_BAAILP010000332.1:131881-150758 GCF_054589055.1 Novosphingobium sp. 11B
GTGGCTGGAGGCCGATCGCCTCAGCGTGCGGCGACGCTGTCCCTTGCGGTATCGTCGATCAACACGACGGAGCGGGATGCGGAGGCGAAGTATTCGAGCATCGCGGCGTAGCCCCGCGCGCTCAGTTTGACGTAAACCCGGCGCGCGTCCCCGGGATCGGCCTCCCGTACGAGGTGCCCCTGCTTTTCGAGAATCGCGATCCAGCGCAGCGCCGTCGTCGAAGGGACGGCGGAGCCGATGCATGCGCTCGTCACCGAGACGCGGCGGCGCTCCTTGGCAGCGATGAACAGATCGAGCAGGATGTCCCACGCCGGTTCGCCGAACAGTTCTTCCGAGCGGAAGATCTTGGTGCGCCGCCGCCTGTCGTCGTAAGTCTGGCGGGCGAGTTCCACCCAGATCGGGTGATCCTGGCTCGCCGTGCCCTTGGGTTCACGGGCTTCCCCGGTGATGGCGAGGCTTTCCAGTATCGCCGAGGGACTCTCTCCGATCTCCAGTTCCCGCGCCATTGCCAGAAGTTCGTTGGCGATGCCGATCAGCCGGATCGCTTTCGCCCGATTGCGCATCAACTGGTCCGTGTTCTCCATCGAATAGGATCGCCTGATGCAGGCCGCACGACTTCCTTCGCGAAAGTCATCGCGGCGATTATGCCCATCGTTGCGAGAAAAGCAGCGGCGCTCAGCAGGTTATGACCTGCAGTCGCCGCTGTGTTGCTTGATCCGCCACGGACAAATCATAGGCAAACTTCCGAGGAAACGTCTCGCGTAGCTTAATCCGTATCGGACGCTTTACGCGGAATGCCGAATTCCCGGCATAAGGATTCGATGGCAGCCTGGAGATGGGCGGCGGCGATCATCGCGCCGATCTCTTCCAGTTGGTCGAGGCGCGTCTCCAGATCGGCGGCCAGCGACTTCGCGATTGCGTCCTTGTTCACCCAAGCGTTCTCCAGCGGGAGGAAGCAGTGCCTCCTCCCGGACCCGATACCACGAGCCATGGTTTGCGACCCGCCGGTTTGCCCGGCGTCAGTTGTTTCAGGTTATACATCCGTTTTCGAGCAAAATCGGAGCGACCTGCTCACGAACTACACGATGGATGATAATTGAAAACCGCGAATCCGATGGTGTCCTGTAAGTGAACATTCTGAAATCGGCGATTAATCGTAGAGAAATTACGCTGATGTGAACGGTATTGAATGGATTTAGGTATAGTTACTTATTCAATTCGATCACGCGATGCCCCCGGATTATCCGTTTCAGGCATCGCGTGACGATTGGTTTTCAGCCGCCGAAGCGACCTTTGAGGTCGTAGAGGGCGATGGCCGCCTTGGCGGCCTCGCCGCCCTTGTCCTTCTGCGCGGCGTCGGCGCGGACGAGAGCCTGCTCCTCGTTCTCGACGGTGAGGATGCCGTTGCCGATGGCGATGCCGTCCATGGTCAGCGCCATGATCCCGCGCGCCGATTCGCCGGCGACGATCTCGAAATGGTAGGTCTCGCCGCGAATGACGACGCCGATGGCCACGTAACCGTCATAGTCGCCGGTGGCATCGGCCAGCGAGATGGCGGCGGGGATTTCGAGCGCGCCCGGTACGGTGATCACCTCCGCCTTGTGGCCCGCCGCCTTGAGCGCGGCCTTGGCGCCCGCGATCAGCATGTCGTTGAGATGGTCGTAGAAACGCGCCTCGATGATGAGGAAACGGGCCATGTCAGTTCGATCCTTCGCTGGTCGGGGCGATGATGGGCCGCTCGCCGACGATGTTGAGTCCGTATCCCTCGAGAGCGACCAGCGAGTGGTGCGTGTTGGTCAGCAGGACCATGTCGTGAATGCCCAGTTCCGCCAGGATCTGCGCGCCCACGCCGTAGTCCCTCAATTCCTCGAGGTCCGGGGTGCCGCCATTGCGGAACTCCTGCTTGATGTCCATCACGCGCGACATCAACTTGTTCATCGGCCGGTTGATGACCACGATCACGCCCGAGCCTTCCTCGCCGATCATTTCCATCGAGCGGTGCAGCAGGTCGCCGCGATCGCCGGTGTCCTCCCCGAAGATGTCCGCGAAGAAGGACAGGGTGTGCATGCGCACCATGGTCGGCTTCGACGGGTCGATGCGGCCCTTGACCAGCGCCACGGTTTCGTCGCCGGTCGCGCGGTTGAAGTACGAGCGTGCCACCCAGTCGCCGCCATGGCGCGAGTGGAAGCTGATCTCGTTGCGCTTCTCGATCATGCGGTCGTGCTTGCGGCGATAGGCGATAAGGTCGCGGATCGTGCCGATCTTCAGGTCGTGCAGGCGCGCAAAGCCGATGAGGTCGTCCATGCGGGCCATGGTGCCGTCCTCCTTCATGATCTCGCAGATCACGCCGGAGGGGTTGAGCCCGGCGAGGCGCGAGATATCGACCGCCGCCTCGGTATGGCCGGTGCGGACCAGCACGCCGCCGTCGCGGGCGCGCAGCGGGAAGACGTGGCCGGGGGTGACGATGTCGTCGCGGGTCTTGGTGCCGTCGATGGCGACCGAAATGGTGCGCGCACGGTCACCCGCCGAGATGCCGGTGGTGACGCCTTCGCGTGCCTCGATGGAGATGGTGAAGGCAGTTTCATGGCGCGTGCCGTTATGGCGGCTCATCAGGTTGAGGCCGAGTTCATCGACGCGCTGGCTGGTGATCGCGAGGCAGATCAGACCGCGCCCGTGCATCGCCATGAAGTTGATCGCGGCCGGAGTCGCCATCTGGGCCGGGATGATGAGGTCGCCTTCGTTCTCACGGTCTTCGTCGTCGACGAGGATGAACATGCGGCCGTTGCGGGCTTCGTCGATGATCTCCTCGATCGGAACGAGCACTTCGCGCTCGTCGTTCGAGAAAAGGACGCGCTCCAGCTTGCCGAGGGTTTCGGCGGTAGGGTTCCAGTCGTCCTCGGTGCAGTCGCGCAGCGTGTTGGCGTGGAGGCCGGCGGCGCGCGCCAGGCTGGACTTGCTCATTCCGCCCTCGGTTACGAGCTTGCGGACCTTGTCGATCACATCGGTAGCCATTGTAGTGTTCGATCTCACATTTCAGTGTGATCGAAATAGGCTTGCTTCACATTCGGATCAAGAGCCTTTGAATTGCGGTGGCCGCTTTGCGAGAAAAGCGGCGACGGCTTCCTCGTGGTCGGCCGTGGCGTGGGCGGCGGCCTGCATGGCCGAGGCCATCTCCAGCAGCGTGGCAAGGTCCGCACGGCGGCCTTCCCACAGCAGCCGCTTGGTCATCCGTACCGCGTGCGGTGGATTGGCGGCGATGCGGCGGGCGAGGGCGCGGGCGGCGTCGAGAAGTTCGCCATCCGGTACCACGCGGCTGACGAGGCCGCAGGCCAGCGCCTCGGCGGCGTCGATCGGATCGCCGGTGAGGGCCATTTCGGCGGCTTTAGACCAGCCGATCACACGCGGCAGCAGCCACGAGCCGCCGTCGCCCGCGATGAGGCCGAGCTTGACGAAGCTCTCCGCGAACTTCGCGCTCTCGCCCGCGATGCGCAAGTCGCACATGCAGGTGAGGTCGCAGCCCGCGCCCATGGCGGCGCCGTTGACGGCGGCTATGATCGGCACTTCCAGCGCCGCAAAGGCGAGCGGGAGCCGCTGGATGCCGCGCTTGTAGGAAAGACGCGTGGCGGCGGGAGACCCGGCGTTGAGGGTGCCGCCGGGCTTCATTTCGTTGATGTTGCCGCCGGAGGAAAAGCCCTTGCCCGCGCCTGTCAGGATGGCGACACGGGCCTGCGGGTCCGTCTCGAGCCGGGCGAGGGCGGCGAGCAGGGCCTCGATGACCTCGGCGTCGGAGATCGGGTTGCGCAGTTCGGGGCGGTTGAGCGTGAGGAGGACGATGCCCTCCTCGTCGATTTCGTACAGCACCGCATCGCTCATCGCCTGTCTTCTTCCGTCCTGTCGCGTCGAAAGCTCAACCTAAAGACCGGCAGCGGTCCCGGATCAAGTCCGGGACGACGACTAGCTATGCATCCTGCTTATGCATCCTGCTTTCGGGCCATCATCTTCGTGATATCGACCTGACCCGTGGCCAAGCCGCCCATGAAGCCGCCGTCCACCGGTAGCACGACGCCATTGACCACGCCTGCGAGGTCGGAGTTGATCAGGACCAGCGGCCCCGCCTGTTCTTCCGGCGTGGTGTAGCGGCCGAGCGGCTCGGCGGCGGCATCGACGACCTCCTTGCCGGACACCGCGTGGAAGGTCGCCATCATCGGCGTCTGCGTGGGCGAGGGGAGCGAGCAGTTGATGCGGATGCCCTGCTTGATCAGGCGGGCACCCATGAACTGCGTCCAGACGATGACGGCTTCCTTGGAGAACGCGTAGCCCTCGCCGACCTGGTCCATGTTCGCCTCGCACCAGTCGAGACCGGCCTGGAAGCCCTGCGTCGCCAGCAGTTGCATGTGGACCGGGATACGGCGGCTCCAGCCGAGGCCGCCCGTCGAGGCGATCGAGACGATCGCGCCCTTGCTTCCCATCAGCGGGATGACCTGCTCGGTCAGGTGACGGGTGCCGAGGAAGTTGACCTTCATCGTGTCCATGGCCGGAAAACCGCCTCCGCCAGGCAGCCCCGCGCAATTGAACAGGGCGTCGATCTTGCCTCCTACGCCGCTGACGGCGGCCTCGAGGCTGGCCGGATCGCGCAGATCGATCTGCGTGAACGAGGCCATCGGCACGGCGCTTTCCTTGAAGTCGAAGCCGTGGACCTCGGCGCCGAGCGATACCAGCAGCTTCGCGGCGGCCTCGCCCATGCCGGAGAAGCAGCCGCTGACGATTACGCGCTTGCCCTTGTAGCCCAGAACATCACTCATTGGTCGGTCCTTCCTCTCACGGGCGTGGTGCTGGCCGGGGCCGGACCTGCCGTTTCCTTTGCCCGTAGCTATGCGCTGTCGCGGCCCGGGTTCAACCGTCGCGGCGGGTCATCGCGGACACGATGGCGGAGGCCGTCTTTCTATCGGTTCGGCACTTTGCCCATCGGCGGCTACGGGCGCGCGGCCGTTACGCTTCGGCGCTGGCGCCGTCCGCGCGACGCCGCTCTGCTTCGGCGCGGTGATGCTTGCGCCGTTCGAGTTGCCTTGCCGACGGTATGCCGTCGTCGATCAGGTCGGCCAGTACCGCCCCGCGCTCTCCGGCTGGGCGAGCCGGACCGACCGTGGTGTCGCAGAAGGTCTGGCGCTCGATCTCGGCATTGAGCAGCGCGCCCAGCAGCACACCGTAGGCCGACAGGAACAGCCACATCAGGAACACGACAATGGCCGAGAGCGAACCGTACGTCGCATTGTAGTCGCTGATGTAGGCGACGTAGAGCGAGAACCCGAAGGACACCGCCAGCCACAAGAGCGTGGCCAGCAGTGAGCCGGGCGCCAGCCAGCGCCATTTGGCGGGGCGCCGGTCCGGTCCGTAGCGCATGATGAGCGCGAACCCGGCGCTGCCCAGCGTGATTGCCGCCACCCAGGTCAGCACCTTGAACGTCATCTGGGTAGCGCTGCCGAGATATACGCTGGTCTCGGTCTGCAGCCAGGCGAAGACGCCGCCGGAGAGGACTCCGGTGAGGGCCAGCAGGATCGCCGCCAGCGTCAGGCCGCCGGTGCGCATTGTGCGGGCGATCACGCCGCGCGTCTCGCGCTCCTCGTTGATGATGTTGAGCGCGCTGACCATTCCGCCCGCCGCACGCATGCCACCATAGACCGCGAAGAACAGCGCGATAACGAGGGCAAGTCCGGTTACGCCCGAGTTCGTCGAGATGATCCGCAGGAGTTGCTCTTCCAGCAGGCGGGCGACTTCGGGCGGCACGACATCGACGATGCTGTCCATCTGCTCGCGCACCATGCCGACGTCGGCGACAAGGCCGTAGACCATCACGGTTGCGGCGATCAGCGGCGTCAGGGCAAGGAAGGTGTAGAACGCAAGCCCCGCCGACAGAAGCCCCAGTTCATGGAACCCGATCATGACATAGACCCGCTTCACCACTCGAAACCATGCCGCGCGCGGCATCGCCAGCGGGGAACTGGCATCTGAGCCGGGGACGGTTTCGGATGCGGCGTTGCCAGCCCCGGATCCCGCGCTATTCACTACAAGCCTGTGTGAACGAGGGAACTTTCGCTGTTGCAATGCGATAGGCATTCTCAGGAGGGGCCGGGCAGACCGGTCCGGAAAAGGGGTGATTCGTCGCGGTGTCCATGTTCAGGCTAATCGATCATCGGCCGGATCGTTCCCTGTCCTTGCGTCATGGATGTGCCGGCGGCGCGGTCGCCCTGGTACTAGCTCTGGGTACGATGTTGCCGTCGGGCAATGCATCGGCGCAGACGAAACCTGCCGAAGAGACAGCAACCGCCGCCCCTTCGCCCAAGCCGGATCAGGGGGCGGCACAGGATCTCGAAGCAGGGCAGGTTCAGGTGCCGGCGCTACCGTCCGACTCCGCCCTGCCTCAGGTCGATCCGATCATCCCCGATGGCGAGTTCAACTCCTCGATCCCTGCGCTCGACACCTCCGACGATCCCGAACTCGACAAGCCGCTCGAATCGATCGACGCTTTCGAACGGCGCATGGCGCAGCAGCAGAGTGGCGCGAAGCCCACTGAAGGTGCCGCGCCTCCCGCCGGTGACCCTGCTCTGGCGGATGGAGACACGGTCGAGGCGATCGGCGACGCACCCGTGCGTGACGCCGAACTGACTGCGCCGCTGCCGCCGATCGATCAGTTCGAGGTCACTCCGGTCCAGATCGCCGAGGGTGATGCCGCCGAAAAGGACGTGGAGGTGCGTTATCGCCTCGACATCAAGGGCCTCGAACTTGCCGACAAGGAGACGGATACCGACCTCGAAGGTCAGTTCGACGCGCTTTCCGCGCTGAAGAAGGGTGACGGCAAGGCCGCCAACAGCGCCATGATCGCCGCGCGGCTGACCGAGGACAGCCAACTCATGCAGACGGTCCTCGCGTCCGAGGGCTGGTACAGCCCGCAGGTGCGTACGCGCATGGACCCGTCATCGGATCAGGACAAGCCAGGCTTGACCGCGGTGATTCAGGTTAACCCGGGCAAGCGCTATGTCTTCTCCGACATTCAGGTGAAGGCCGACCCGACGGTGCCGCCCAGCCTGATCGCGGACAACTTCCCGCTCAAGGTGGGCGAGCCGATAGTAGCGGAACGTGTGCAGGGCGCCGAGGCACGGGTTGCCGTGGCTCTTCCCGAGAACGGCTATCCTTTCGCCGAAGTCGGCCAGCGCGATATCCTGCTCGATCAGGACGCGGGCAACGGCGTCTATACGCTGCCGGTGACGGTCGGCCCGCGTGGTCGCTTCGGCGGTTTTACAACCGACGGTGACATGGCCTTCGATGCGAAGCACATTCAGGTTCTCGCCCGGTTCAAGCGCGGCGAGCTTTACGACAGCCGCAAGGTCGATGATCTGCGCAAGGCGCTGGTCGCCACCAGCCTGTTCTCGACCGTTGCGGTCGAACCGCAGAAGACGGGCGATCAGGCCGGCGACGGCACCGAGTACGTCACGCTGCACGTGAAGCAGGATGCCGGTCCGCCGCGCACGATCGCCGGGTCGGTCGGCTATGCGGCCGGAGAGGGCATCACGGCTCAGGCCACCTGGACTCACCGCAATATGTTCCCGCCCGAGGGTGCGTTGATCGCGCATGCCATCGCCGGTACGCGGCAACAGGGTGCGGGCGTAACCTTCCGCCGCTCCAATGCGGGCAAGCGCGACCGCACTTTCGAACTGGTCGCCGAGGCGTTCCACAACGACTACGACGCCTATAGCGCCTATACCGGGCGTATCGCCGCGCGCATCGCCCGGGATTCCACGCCCATCTGGCAAAAGCGCTACACCTATGCCTTCGGCGTCGAGATGCTGGGCACAGCCGAGACGGATTACGATGCTGCAAGCGGTACTCGCAAGCGGCGCACCTATTACGTTGCGGGGCTCAACGGGCAGGTCGGGTTCGACACTTCCGACGATCTGCTCAACCCGACCAAGGGCTACCGCCTGACTACGCTGATCCAGCCGGAAGCCACCGTAAGGAACGGCTTCGATCCCTACATCCGCGCGCGGCTCGATGCCTCGACCTACTACCCCATCAGCGACAGCTTCGTGCTGGCGGGAAGGATCCGCCTCGGCACGATCCAGGGCGCAGGGCTGTTCGACATCGCCCCATCACGCAGGCTCTATGCGGGCGGCGGCGGCTCGGTGCGCGGCTTCGCCTATCAGGCACTCGGTGAGCAGGCGCCGGACGGCAACCCCGTCGGCGGTCGCAGTCTGAACGAGGGGTCGTTCGAGGCGCGCTATCGCTTCGGCAACTACGGCGTCGTTGCTTTCGTCGATGCCGGTCAGGCCTACCGCGAGACGATGCCGCAGTTCAACAATCTGCGCTATGGCGTCGGCATCGGCGGCCGCTTCTACACCAACTTCGGGCCGATGCGGCTCGACGTGGCGACGCCGATCAACCGGCAGCCGGGTGAATCGCGTTTCAACATCTACGTATCGATCGGGCAGGCGTTCTGATGGCCGGCCCGGAGGAGAACAGCGAAGGCATGGCGCCCCAGCCGGAAACCGAAGCCACCGAGGTCGTGGTCGAACAGCCTTCGCGCTGGCATCGCATCCGCGTAAGGGCGCTCAAGACCGTCGCCTTCGTGCTGCTGGGCGTCGTCGCATTCCTTGTCGCAGTGGTCCTGGGGATCAATACCGGCCCCGGCCGCCGCTTCGTCGCGGACCAGATCGCCGCGCTTGAATTCCAGAACGGCATGAAGATCACCGTCGCGCGGATCGACGGTTCGCTCTACGGCAAGATGATCCTGCGTGGTCTGTCCGTGCGCGATCCGCGCGGCGAGTTCCTGTACTCTCCCGAAATTCGCGTGGACTGGCGCCCGTTCGCCTATCTCGACAACCATGTGGACGTGCGCAGCGCTACCGCGCAACGCGTGGTGCTGCGCCGCACCCCGCATTTCCGCGCGACGCCGCCCAGCGACGCGCCGCTGCTGCCCGACCTCAATATCGACGTCGGCGAACTGCGCATCGACCGCTTCATTGCCGAACCGCCGGTTTCCGGCCAGCGCCGGATCATGACGGTCGCCGGACGCGCGCATATCGCCGATGGCCGCGCGCAAGTCAGCGCCAAGGGCGGCACCATCGCCGTCGCGGGCAAAGGCGGCGGCGATCGCTTCAACGCCGTGCTCGACGCCGTACCCGACCGCAACCGCCTTGGCCTCGATGTCGATATCGATGCGCCCAAGGGCGGCCTGATCGCGGGCCTCGCAGGGTTTACCCAGCCGGTCACGCTCAAGCTGGCGGGCAAGGGCGACTGGGCGGCCTGGAACGGCAAGCTCGATGCCAACCTCGGCAGCGGCGAACTGGCGCGGCTGGCGCTGACCGCGCGGGACGGTACGTTCGTCATCAAGGGACCGACGCAGATCGCCCGGATGTTCACCGGGCCGACCGCCAGCCTGCTTGGGCCGATCACCAATATCGACCTGACCGCGGCCTTTGATAAGCGCCGCGCCAGACTGTCGGGCATGATCTCGAGCGACGCATTCAACCTGACCCCGAACGGCCTCGTCGATCTCGGCGAGAACCGGTTCGAGGACCTCAAGCTCGCGTTCGTCCTGCTCAAGCCTGCCGCCATGGCGCAGAACCTCAGCGGTGCGGGCCTGACCGCCGACCTCGCGCTCGACGGCGCGTTCACCACGCCTGTGGTCAATTATCAGCTGGCCGCCCGGCGGCTGGTGATGAACGACATGGGGCTGGAGAACCTGACGGCGCGCGGCGCTGCGAAAGTGGACGCCGGGCATATCATGATCCCCGTCGCCGCACGGGTCGGTCGGATCACCGGGCTCGATACCGTCGCCGGGGGGACGCTGGCGAACGTTACGCTCAACGGTGATCTCGCGATCGAAGGAACGCGCATCCTGTCGGATAACATGCGCCTGCGCTCCGATCGTATCGACGCCGGGCTGATCCTTGTCGCCGACATGAGCAAGGGGCTCTATACCGGCGCGATCGACGGCAAGATCGACAACTACCGCGTCGACAGCGTCGGCATCTTCAACATCCGTACCAACATGGACCTCAAGACCGAGGGTCAGGGCTTCGCCCTGCAGGGCACGGTGCGCGCACGCTCCACCAAACTGCTGAACGCCAGCCTGCAGACCTATCTCGGCGGCAATTTCTCGGCGTCGTCCAACGTGAAGTACGGTTCGGACGGCGTGGTGCGCTTCTCCAGCGTCCGCATGAATGCGCCGCTGCTCAAAGTCACCGGCGGGCAGGGCAGTTGGTCGCCCGACGGGCGCATTGCGCTCGCCGCGAACGGGACTTCGCGCCAGTACGGCGCCCTGGGCGTTCGAGTGACGGGAACCATCACGAACCCCGACGCCCATGTCACGGCGGAGCGCCCGGGTCTCGGTATCGGCCTTGCCAACCTCGATGCGCGGATCAAGGGCGCGCCGGGCGGCTATCGCCTCGATGCCAAGGGCGACACCGACTACGGACCGCTGCGCGCTGACGTGACGCTTGGCCTCGGCAAGCAGACTTCGGTACAGATCAACAGCGCCAACTTGTCCGGCGTCGATTTCGCCGGGCGAATCGTGCAGACACCTGCAGGTCCCTTCGCGGGACAACTGACCGCGACCGGCAACGGCATCGGCGGCCTCGTGCGGCTGGATGCCGAGGGCAAGTACCAGGCGGCCGACTTCAACTTGCGCGCCAAGAACGCGATCTTCGACGGCCCTGCCAAGCTATCCATTGGATCGGCCATCATCGACGGCCGGGCGGTGCTCTACGACCAGCCTTACGTCGTTGCCGACGCGCAGATCGCGGGCACCAGCATCGGTGCGCTCGATCTGGCAGCGGCCCGCGTAATCGTCGATTATCGCGACGGGCGCGGCAAGGCGAAGGGCCTGATCGAAGGCGTCAGCGGCGTACCGTTCCGGCTCGGCCTCAACGCCGACATGCAGCCCGAACTGTGGCGCGTGGCGCTGCAGGGCAGGGTGCGCGGCCTCGACGTCAAGACGACCACGCCCGCGCGGATCATCCCGAAGAACGGCACGTACGAACTGCTTCCCACCAACATCGCGTTCGGTGGCGGCAGCCTCAAGCTGGCGGGCACTTACGGCGAAGGCATCAAGGTGCAGAGCCGCATGGAGGGCGTCGATCTCGCCATCCTCAACGCCTTCGCGCCGGGCTACGGCATTGGCGGCAAGGTCAGCGGCAGCTTCGACTTCGAGCAGGCAAGCGCCACCGCATTCCCCCGCGCCGATGCCCGCCTCTCCCTCACCAATTTCACCCGGACCAGTTCATCGGCGGTCAGCCAGGGTGTCGACATCAACTTCGTCGGCAAGCTGCTGCCGGATGGCGGCGAAGGACGCGCGGTGTTCCGCCGTCGCGGCACCGTCATCGGCCGCATGGCCGCAAGCCTGAAGCCGTTGCCGCCGGGCGATGGCCCATGGATGGCGCGCCTGATGGATGCGCCGCTGGGTGGCGGCATCCGCTACAACGGTCCGGCCGACACGCTGTTCTCGTTCGCCGGGCTGTCCGGACAGACGCTCACAGGCTCGGTCGGGCTGGCGGCGGACTTCACCTGCCGCGTGTCGAGCCCGTGCATCAACGGCGTCGTGCAGGGCCGGGACATGGTCTACGAGAACCTCGCTTATGGCACGCGGCTCAGCCGCATGGCGCTGGCGGGCAAGTTCACCGGCGACTCGCTTGAACTGACCTCGCTGACCGCCAAGGCCGGAGACGGCACCGTCAGCGCCAGTGGCCGTGTCAGCCTCGCCGCCGACGCGGGCTATCCGATGGACCTCAACGTCAAGCTGGACCGCGCAAGGCTTGCACGCAGCGATGCGCTTTCGGCGACGGCAACGGGCAACCTGCACCTGACCAAGGTTGCGGGCGAGCCGGCCCTGCTCGCAGGTGAGATCAAGCTGCCGGAAACCCGTTACCAGATCGTGCGCGAGGGTGCCGCCCAAGTGCCGCGCCTGACCGGCGTTCGCTTCAAGCCGCCGGTCGGCCCGCAGCGTATCACCGGCGACGAACCCGCGCCGACCGCCGCCAGCGCCTTCGCGCTCGTTCGACTCGACCTGCACCTGCGGGCGCCGGAGAAGCTCTACGTGTCGGGCATGGGCCTCGAATCGGAGTGGAGTGCGGACTTCAACGTCACTGGCACCAGCGCGGCCCCTTCGCTTTCGGGTGAGGTCAAGCTGGTGCGTGGTACTCTGGGCTTCGCCGGACGCTCGTTCCAGCTGGAAAACGGCATCGTCTTGTTCACTGGCGGCTCGACGATCGACCCCACCGTCCAGATCACTGCTACCGACGACATCGAGGACGTTACCGTCAACGTGAACGTCACCGGGCGCGCGATGAACCCGCAGATCGACTTCTCGTCCGATCCCAGCCTGCCTGACGATGAAGTGGTATCGCGCATCCTGTTCGGCAGCTCGATCGCCAACCTTTCGGCACTGCAGGCGGTGCAGCTGGCATCCTCGCTCAATTCGCTGCGCGGGACCGGCGGTGGGCTCAACCCGCTCGGCAAGCTGCGCTCCGCCGCCGGGATCGATCGCCTGCGCATCCTTGGTCCGGACGAGCAGGCCGGTCGCGGCACGGCCGTCGCCGCAGGCCAGTACCTCACCGACGACATCTACGTCGAACTGATCACCGACGCGCGCGGCTTCACTGCCACGCAGCTGGAAGTCAGCGTGACGAAGTGGCTGTCGGTGCTCAGCCAGGCCGGCGGCTCGGGCGTGAACAGCCTGAACGTGCGCATCAAGAAGGACTATTGATGCGTACGGGGCTGATCGCGGCATTCGCGCTTGTAGCGCTCCTCGGGGGCTGCAAACGCGAGCCGACGTTCGAGGAGCGCTACAAGGCCGCGAACAAGACCATCGTGGACCGGGCCAAGGAGATCGACGCACAGATCGCCGCCACCGGTTCGCCGCCTCTCGAGAGCGACGGACTTTCGGCGGAGCACTGAAACTTCGGGTTTACTTCTGGTCGCTAGGCACTTTCGAGCGAAGCAACGAGGGTATGATGCCGCCTGACGAGAACGACCGACTGGCCCAGCGCCACCCCGTGCTGCTTCAGGCGCGGTGCCGCAAATCGAGTTGGCACGTTTTTCCGGTCGAACTGGGCGACGTTTCGCAAGGCGGCTGCAGCATTGTCGGCAGCGCCGAGGCTTTCGTGCCGGGTGAGGCCATCGAACTGCGCATCGCCAACTTCAAGCCCATCCCTGCCCATGTGCGCTGGCTGGACGGTAACACGGTCGGCATCGAGTTTCGCAGTGCGCTCGCCGGAAGAGTGATTCAGGAACTGGGTCAGGCTTATGGAATTCCGGTC
This sequence comes from Novosphingobium sp. 11B, assembly GCF_054589055.1. Classification (NCBI taxonomy): domain Bacteria; kingdom Pseudomonadati; phylum Pseudomonadota; class Alphaproteobacteria; order Sphingomonadales; family Sphingomonadaceae; genus Novosphingobium; species Novosphingobium sp. 11B. The sequence continues at coordinate 145,192 of NZ_BAAILP010000332.1, forward strand.
CAGGCGAGCCCATCGGCGAACTGAGAAACTTAATGCGAGGCCAACAATTCGGCGTCCCTCATCGAAGATTAACCATCGTGGCGGACGCCAGGCCATTTGGGGCAGGAATTCAATGAAGGATTTCGACGAAATCCAGCGGACCATGATGGAATTGCTGCGTTGTGGTGCAACTTCAGCCGGCAAGTGACGTCGCGATGACGGATTGTGAATGTTGCGTTGCAGCATGTTTAATCCGACGTTAAATCAATACCTTCATCACTGTTGTCCGGACGATATTTACCGGGCCGGGGTATTCGTTGCGTGCCGACGGGAAAGGGCTGAATTCGATGGGTACGACCGTCGGCATCACTCCCAACGGAAAGGTCGCACTTCCAATGATGAAACGAACGATTCTCGTCGCGATGACCGCTGCCTTCACGCTGCTTGGCAGCACGCAGGCCATGGCTGGGACGAGGGCCGCGCAGTCGGTCGTGGGTTTTGCCAAGGATCAGGGCAAGTCGATCCGATCGAGCCGAGGCTCGCTTCCCCGAGGGCTTGTCAACGCGCTCGGCCGCGCAGGCGAACATGGCCGAAAGGGGTTGCACAATGCCATCGAGCAGCACTTCAAGTCGCGTGGCTGCTGATCACGATCTGTGACCTATCAGGCGCATCCCGGGCCATGCCATGTGCCTGGGGTGCGTCACCCATCGCGGTGCAGACGATCATGGTGCTTGGAAGGGGTGGTGGACGCACTTGGGCTCGAACCAAGGACCCGCTGATTAAGAGTCAGCTGCTCTACCAACTGAGCTATGCGTCCCCACGGGTGTCCGCAGGATTGGTATATGGTGGACGCACTTGGGCTCGAACCAAGGACCCGCTGATTAAGAGTCAGCTGCTCTACCAACTGAGCTATGCGTCCCCACATGGTCTTCGTGGAAACAGGATGGTGGACGCACTTGGGCTCGAACCAAGGACCCGCTGATTAAGAGTCAGCTGCTCTACCAACTGAGCTATGCGTCCACGCTACCTGTCCTCGAAGGGCCTTGCGGCCCCGCCGGTCGGCGGCGGAGAGGTCCCTATAACGGCAGATTTTTGGATTGGAAGCGAAAACTTGAAAAAGTTTCAGCCGAGTGACCCTCTGCCCTGATTCCAACGGTTTACCGCCATGATCGTGCCCAGGCAGATCATGTTGGTGAGCATCGAAGTACCGCCATGGCTCATGAAGGGCAGGGGAATTCCGACCACCGGCGCAAGGCCCATGACCATCATCAGGTTGATCATCACGTAGAAGAACATCGTGGCCGTCATGCCCGCCGCCAGCAGGCTGGAGAAGCGGTCCGGCGCGCGGCGGGCCACGCCCATGCCCCAGCCGATCACCACGGTGAACACGAAGAGGACGAACAGCCCTCCCATGAGGCCCCACTCCTCCGACATGGTCGCGAAGACGAAGTCGGTGTGGGGTTCGGGCAGGTATTGCAGGTGGCTCTGTGTGCCGTTGCCGAAGCCCTTGCCGAAGATACCGCCCGAGCCGATCGCGATCTTGGACTGGGTGATGTGGTAGCCGGTGCCGAGCGGGTCGCCCTCCGGGTCCATGAACACCAGCACGCGATTGCGCTGGTAGTCGTGGAGCAGCGTGAAGAACGCGATCGGGGCGATGACCATCATGGCCCCCCCCGCGCCCAGAAACCACCACAAGGGAAGCCCCGCGAGGAACATCGTCACCACGCCGCCGAAGCACACGGCGGTGGCGGTGCCGAGGTCGGGCTGGATCAGCACGAACAGCGCCGGAACGCCGATCAGCACGCCCGCCGGGACGAGGCCGCGCCAGCTGGCGGTCATGGCGTGCGGCAGCGTCTCGTAGAAGCGCGCGAGCACGAGGACGATCGCGGGTTTCATCAGTTCCGATGGTTGCAGCGACATGAAGCCGAGGTTTAGCCACCGCTGGCTGCCGCCGCCGACCGCGCCGATCAGTTCGACGAGGACCAGCAAGATCAGGATCGCGCCGTAGATCGGATAGGCCGCCATCCGGAACAGGTTGCGGCTCATCCGGGCGATGACCATGGCCATGACCAGGAACACGCAGAAGCGCACGACATGGCTGAGCGCGTAAGGCTGCAGGCTGCCGCCCGCCGCCGAATAGAGCACCGCCGCGCCCAAGCCGACGAGCCCGCAGAGCGGGATGATCATCTGCCATGGCTGGCGCGAGATCGCCTCGGGAACGATGGAGCGGCTCATTGCGGCGATCCTCCCGGCCCGGGCGAAGTGGTGGGCGAGGGCGCCGGTGCCGGTCGATCGGCCTCGTCGGCAGGCTCGGGCGCGGGCGACTGCGCCTCGCTGATGGGCTGGCGAGGGTCGTCGGGCTGGTCGGCGCCCTGCAGCTTGCGGCGTTCCTCTTCGGGCGAGACCTTGGGGGCGCCGACACCGTACTGCGCAGAATAGGCGCGGAAGCGGGCGTCGAGACGTTCCTTGGCGGTGCCACCCCACTTGGTCTCGAGTTCGGTGAGGACTTCCATGCCCTTCTCCTTGTCGAAGATGTAGGTCAGCACGTCGCGCGCGATGGGATAGGCCGCGCCGGAACCGCCGCCGTGCTCGACGACCACGGAGCAGGCATAGCGCGGATTATCGGCAGGGGCGAAGCAGATGAAGTGCCCGTGGTCGCGGTGCTTCCACAAGCCGCCCTTGCCGTTGCCGACGTTGAGGCCGACGACTTGCGCGGTGCCGGTCTTGCCCGCCAGCTTGATGTCGGGGAAGGGCAGGCGCGCATGAGGCGCCGATCCGGGGCCGTTGGCGACGTCGGACATTGCCTGCCGGATATAGGCGAGATGCTCCTCGGGCACGCCGAGGGATGCCTGCTTTTCATGTTCATGGCCATGGATCATCCTGGGCATGATGATCCGGCCGCTGGCGATGCGCGATGCCTGAATCGCCTGCTGCAGCGGGTTCACGAGGAAGTAGCCCTGACCGATCGTGGCGTTGACCGTGTCGAAGGTCTGCCATGGCTTGTCGTACTTCTTGAGCTTCCAGGCGGGGCTCGGAACCGTGCCGTAGGACTGGCCCGCAACCGGCAGCGGAAACTCCTGACCAAGGCCGAGCCGCTTCGCCATGGCCGCGATCGGGTCCATGCCGATGCGCTGGGCGAAGTGGTAGAAGTAGACGTCGCAGCTCTGGTAGATGCCCTTGGCCATGTTGACCTGGCCATGGCCGCGCCGCTGCCAGCAGTGGAACACACGGTTGCCCACCCGCAGGCCGCCGCCGCAGAAGACGCTTTCGTTCGGATCGAGGCCGGCTTCCATGAACGACAGCGCCACCATCGGCTTGACCGTGGAGCCCGGCGGATAGAGCCCGCGCAGCACCTTGTTGCGCAGCGGCACGTGATCGTCGTCCGACAGCATCTTCCATTCGAGACGGCCGATGCCGTCGGAAAAGCTGTTGGGATCGAAGCTGGGCATCGACGCCATCGCAAGCACGTCGCCGGTCTGGCAGTCCATCACGACGACGGCGGCCGATTCGGGGCCGATGCGCCGGGCCGCGTAGTCCTGGATCGCGGCGTCGATGGTCGTCTTGATGGTCTTGCCCGGAACATCCTCGCGCGTGTCGAGGTCGCGCACGATCCGGCCCGAGGCGGTCACCTCGACGCGCCGCGCACCGGGAGTGCCGCGCAGATCCTTCTCGTAAAATTTCTCGAGCGCGTCCTTGCCCAGCTTGTAGCCGGGCGTGAGCAGGACGGGGTCGTGGTCCTTCTCGTACTCCTCGGCCGAGGCGGCGCCGACGTAGCCGATGAGGTGGCCTACAGAGGGGCCAGTAGGGTAGAAGCGCGAGTAGCCGCGCTGGGTGACCACGCCGGGAAGGTCCGGCAGGCGCACGCTGACCGAGGCGAAACGCTCCCAATCCAGGCGGGATGCGACCTCGACCGGGGCGAACCCGTGCGAGCGGTCCAGCTTGTCCTGCAGGTCCTGCATCGCGATCGGCGTGAGCGACAGCAGCTTGCCGAGTTCAGCGATGGTGCGCTCGGGATCGCTCATCCGCTCGGGGATCACGTCGACGCGGAAGTCGGCGCGGTTGGAGGCTAGAGGCTGGCCGTGGCGGTCGAGAATCCAGCCGCGACGCGGCGGGATCAGCGACAGGTTGACGCGGTTGCTCTCCGCCTTGAGCTTGTACTTCTCGTTCTCGAAGACCGAGAGGTACGTCATGCGCGCGGCGAGCAGGCAGCCGATTCCGCCCTGGATGCCGCCGACGACGATGGTGCGCCGATCGAAGCTGTTGCGCAGGGTGCCGTTGGTGACGTGCGGGGCGCGGATCAGACGCCTGAAATTGAACTTCATGAGCAGGACTTCATCGCATGACCACGAAGGGGGTCAGGCGAAGGCGATCCATCAAGGCCACGAAGCGGCCGACGAGCGGGTAGATAATCACGGAAATCACGATCTGGGGCACGATCACATTGAGGGGGGCGGAAGCACCGGCGATGTTCGATACGCCGAGGCAAAGTACGATATACGCCACGATGAGCCCGATCGCCACCAGCCACTCGGTCAGGAAGTTGCGCCAGGGCAGGCGTGTCTCGACATGGTCCAGAACGATCGTCGACAAGGACCACAGCAGCACGGCGGTGCCGAACGGCGATCCCGAGAACAGGTCGTCGAAGAGGCCGAGCGGGAGTCCGGCCCACATCGGCATCAGGCCGGGGCGCAACTGCCGCCAGGCGATGAACATGAGGAAGCCCAGCGGGGGCAGGACGGGCGCCGACGCGATCAGCACCCAGCCCGGCGCCAGCGATCCCAGCATCACCGTCAGCCACGGAACCCCGCCCGCGATCGTGCGCGAGGGCTTGCGGTTGATCCTCTGCTTTACGACCGTGTCGTTGCCGGACAGCAGCGGCACGATCACTCGCTCCCGGGCGCGGGTTCGGCGGGAGGCGGCGGGGGCGGCGGTGCCCAGGCGCGCTCGACGACGACGTAATCGGTGTCGGACGGGTTGCTCAGGACCCGCGCCATCGCACCGTCGCGCAGCAGTTCGGTGATGACCGCAAGCGGTGTGCCGGGGCGATAGAGTCCCCCCGACCCGGAGGTGACCATCACGTCACCCTTGCGCAGCGGATTGAGGCCGAGGTTGACGAGTCGGATGCGGATCGTGCCGTCGCCGTGTCCTTGCGCAAAGGCGGGCACGCCGTCGCGCGCGCGGCGCACCGGGACGATGCTTTCGGTATCGGTGATGAGCAGCACGCGCGCGCTCGACATGCCGACTTCGAGGACGCGCCCGACGAGGCCCATCGGCGAACGGACGGGCATGCCCTTTACCACGCCCTTGTCGGTCCCCGCGCCCAGCGTCGCGAAGCGGCGGGTGCTGGCGCCGGTGGAACTGACCAGCCGCGCATAGGCGACCGGTCGCCCATCGTCCTCGCGCAAGTCGAGCAACTGCTTGAGGCGGCGGTTCTCGGTTTCGGTGGCCTGCGCCCGCGCGATGCGGACCTTGGCTTCGGCCAGTTCCCGTTCCAGCCGGGCATGCTCGCGTCCCGAGAGGAAGAAGCCGCCGATCTCCGCCATGAAGTCCTTGCCAGCGCGCCGGCCGCCGGCGGGGGGGGGGGGGGG
>NZ_BAAILP010000332.1:150976-171831 GCF_054589055.1 Novosphingobium sp. 11B
AGCAGGCCCAATCCCACCACCGCGCCGAGCACGCCGGCGGTGTACTGGAAGAACGTCGAATATTGCGCCCTGCGCGAAAAGCCGGAGCGCCGATTGGCTGGCGGTGCCATGCGCCATGCACTCCTGTCATTCCCGCGCGGCGGTCCGGTGCAGGATATCCGCCGCGCTTTTCAAGAGCCCGCACCTCGCACGGCGCGGTGCTCCCTATTCGATCAGGCGGACATCAGGACGCCGCGATAGATCGGGTCTTCCATCGCGCGGCCGGTGCCGAGCGCGACGCAGGACAGCGGATCTTCCGCGACGCTGACGGGCAGGCCGGTTTCTTCGCGCAGATAATCGTCGAGACCCTGGATCAGGGCGCCGCCGCCGGTCAGGACGATGCCCTGGTCGACGATGTCGGCGGCGAGTTCCGGCGCCGTGTTCTCGAGCGCGATGCGCACGCCTTCGATGATCTGTCCGATCGGCTCGGCCAGAGCCTCGGCGATGTTCGCCTGGCTGATGGTGATTTCCTTCGGCACGCCGTTGACGAGGTCGCGGCCCTTGATGTGGATCGTCTCGCCGATGCCGTCGGCCGGCATGATGGCGATGCCGTAGTCCTTCTTGATGCGCTCTGCCGTGGCGTCGCCGATCAGCAGGTTGTGGTGACGGCGGACGTAGGAGACGATCGACTCGTCCATCTTGTCGCCGCCCACGCGCACCGAAGTGGTGTAGGCGAGGCCGCGCAGCGAGAGCACCGCGACTTCGGTGGTGCCGCCGCCGATGTCGACGACCATCGAGCCGACCGGCTCGGTGACGGGCATGTCGGCGCCGATCGCCGCGGCCATCGGCTCGAGGATCAGGTAGACCTGGCTGGCACCCGCGTTGCTGGCGGCGTCGCGAATGGCGCGGCGCTCCACCGAGGTCGATCCCGAGGGAACGCAGATCACGATCTCGGGGTAGCGGAACAGGTTCTTCTTGCCGTGCACCTTGCGGATGAAGTGCTTGATCATCTCTTCCGCGATTTCGATGTCGGCGATGACGCCGTCGCGCAGCGGGCGGATGGCCTCGATGTTGTCGGGGGTCTTCCCCATCATCATCTTGGCATCGTCACCGACGGCCTTGACCTTCTTCACGCCGTTCAGGGTTTCGATGGCAACGACGGAAGGTTCGTTCAGCACGATTCCGCGATCTTGTACGTAGACCAGCGTATTAGCTGTGCCGAGGTCGATCGCCATGTTCTGGGAGCCGAGTTTGAAGAATCGCGAGAAGGGGCCGGCCATCTAAAATCCGTTTCTTACCAATCGTTTGCCGAATCACTCTCGACATCGACGACCGGGGGTTGCGGGTAGGAGGGCTCCCCTTAGCCCATCGATTCGCGAAAGGCCAAAATTTTGTTCCCGATTCCGGGGGGAAACGCTCATCGCCCGTCTCGAATTAGCGCCGTTTCGTCGCTAGTTTGACCTGCCGTCGCACGATGCGTCCATGACGCCTTCAACGTCCGCATTTTGTCGAGAAGCCCCCAATCTTTGCCGAGACCCTGATGCCCACGATCCGCCGCCTGCCCGAACACCTCGTCAACCGCATCGCCGCCGGCGAAGTGGTCGAACGGCCGGCGTCCGCGCTCAAGGAACTGGTCGAGAACGCCATCGATGCGGGCTCCACGCAGATCACCGTGAGGATCGCCTCGGGCGGTCTCGACATGATCGAGGTGACCGACGACGGCTGCGGCATGCGCCCTGACGAGATCGCGCTTGCTCTGGAGCGTCACGCGACCTCCAAGCTGCCCGACGAGGCGATCGAACTGGTGGCCACGCTGGGCTTCCGGGGCGAAGCTTTGCCATCGATCGGTTCTGTCGCGCGGTTGACGATCGAAAGCCGTCCGCACGATGCTGCCGAGGGCTGGAAGCGGGTGGTCGATCACGGCACCGTCGCGGTGGACGCGCCCGCCGCATTGCCGCCGGGAACGCGCATCCGGGTCGAGGATCTCTTCGGCAAAGTGCCTGCGCGGCGCAAGTTCCTGCGCTCGCCGCGCTCGGAATATGCGGTCTGCCTCGATGTTGTGCGCCGTCTCGCCATGGCGCGGCCCGACGTCGGTTTCGTGCTGGAGCATGACGGGCGCCGCACCATCTCCGTGCAGCCGCGCGAGGAACTGGCGGCCCGCGTCGCCCGCCTCGTCGCGCGTGAGCTTGCCGAAGACGGCGTGGTCATCGAGGCCGAGCGCGGAACGGCGCGGCTTACCGGGGTGGCGGGCCTGCCGACCTACAACCGCGGCGTGGCGGATCACCAGTACTTGTTCGTCAATGGGCGTCCGGTGCGCGACAAGCTGCTCGTCGGCGCGGTGCGCGGTGCCTACTCCGATATGCTGGCGCGCGATCGCCATGCGGTGCTGGCCCTGTTTCTTGAGATTCCACCTGAGGAAGTGGACGTAAACGTCCATCCCGCCAAGACCGAGGTGCGCTTTCGCGATCCGGCCTTCGTACGTGGTTTCCTGGTCGGCGCGCTGCGGCATGCGCTGGAGGGGGCAGGGCAGAAGAGCGCGCAGCCGCCTCAGGCCGCCGCGATGAACATGTGGCAGGTCGAGCCGGTTGCGCCCGCACCCTCGATCGGCTCGCTGTTCGCGCGCGAATATTCTGCGCCGCGCAGTGACTACCAACCCTCGCGCGTTTCGGAGACGGGCACGGCGTGGCGCTCCTACGAGGCCGAGGTCATGGCCCAGCCCGCCGCGCGCGCCGAAGCGGCCGAAGAAGCGAGCGAGGAAGCGTTGCGCTATCCGCTCGGCGTCGCACGCGGGCAGGTGGCGGGGACCTACATCGTCGCCGAAGCGGAAGACGGCCTCGTCATCGTTGACCAGCATGCGGCGCACGAACGGCTCGTGCTGGAAAAGCTCAAGGCGGCGGGCGCCGAGGAGGCGATGAACCGCTCGCAGGCGTTGCTGCTGCCCGAAGTCGTCGAACTGGAGGAAGCCGCCTGCGATGCGCTGGAGGACAAGCTGGCCGATCTTGCCCGCCACGGCCTTATCCTCGAGCGCTTCGGACCGGCGGCGATGCTGGTGCGCGCGGTGCCCTCGGTGCTGTCGAAGAGCGATGTCGGCGCGCTGGTGCAGGATGTGGCGGACGACCTCGCGCGCAACGGCGATGCGCTGCTGCTGGGCGAAAAACTTGACCTCGTGCTGGCGACGATGGCCTGTCACGGTTCGGTGCGCGCGGGGCGTCTCCTGTCGGTCGCGGAGATGAATGCGCTGCTGCGCGAAATGGAGCGGACACCGCGCTCGGGCCAATGCAACCATGGCCGCCCCACGTGGGTTAAACTTGCCCATAACGACATAGAGAAACTGTTCGGGCGGAAATGATGCGAAAACACGCGATGGTATTGGCCGCGCTCGCTCTTCTGGCGGGCTGCGGCAGGGAAACTCCTGCCGAGGAGGCCGCCGAGAATGCGCATGACGTCGCCATGGTCGAACGCATGAGCAAGGAACCCTTCAAGCCCATCGTGCCGATCCCGATCACCGAACTCGACATGGACCGCTATGGGCTCGACAAGCCCGGGTGCAATTTCGAGAAGGACGTGGTCGAAGAAGAGGACGCCGGAAAGCGTGGCCCGATCTTCATCGCCACCAGCGGCGAAGGTTTCATGCGCGTAGGAGCCGACCTCAAGCGCTTCGCCGCGAAAGACGAGAGCGCCGATCTGCCGGGCGGCGCGCGCACCACATATGTCGGGCTGTCGAGCTGGGTCGATATCGTGCGGCTCCCTGACTCGGGAAACGCCAGCGACCAGCAGACCTGGCCCGCCCGTCTGATCGTTCACGATTCGCAGGAGCGCGTGGCTTACCGGGCCGACGGCGTCATGCGCTGCCGGACCTGAGGACAGTTACCCCATCGCCATCGGTTTCAGCAGCATCCACAGCGCCATGGCGACCATGAACACGTTCTCCATCAGCGACACGAAGCCCAGCGGCACGCTGCCCGATCCGCCGACGCAGGCGCATTTCAACTCGCGCTTCTGGACGTAGACCGCGTAGAATACCGAGGCTCCGCCGACGCCGCCGATGACCAGCGCCACCGGGATCGACAGCCAGTTCAGCACGCCCGCCGCCATGAAGGCGCCCGCGAACCATTCCAGGAACGGATAGGCATAGGCGTAAGGCACGTATCGCCGCGCCAGCAGATCATAGCCCAGGAACATCGAGGAGAATGTCTCGATGTCCTGCAGCTTGAGCATCGCCAGCAGCATCATGGTGATAGCCACGAACCACTCCGCCGCATGGACCGTCAGCGGGGAGCCGAGAGAAGCCCAACTGGCGGCAAGCGCGACGGCAGCGGCGGTTCCGAACACCCAGAGCACCGGCGCATAGCTCATGCGCTTGGCCTGATCATCGAGCCCGAGGAAGCGCTTGAGGTCGGAATGGCCGCCGATACGCTCGCCGTCGATGAAGATCTGCGGCGTGGTGGCGACGCCGTACTCGGCCTTGAAGGCGTCCACTTCATCGCGGGTGGTCAGCCAGTGGTCTTCTACCCGGTAACCGCGGCTTTTCAGCAGGTGCCGGGCCTTGAGGCCGTAGGGGCAGACGTGTTTTTCCATGACCATGCGGTACAGCACGGCGGTTCTGGCGGGGGCTTGGTGATCGCTCATGCCATGCTTATAACTTCCGTACCCTAGTACGGAGTCAAGCGTGGCCCTGACGATTTCCCAACTCGCCCATGCCGGAGGTGTCGGTGTCGAGACCGTGCGCTTCTATCAGCGCAAGGGCCTCCTCCACGACCCGCGCCCGGCCAGCACCGGGGGTGCGAAAGGCCAGCGGCATTACGGCGAGGAGGACGTGCGGCGCCTGCGCTTCGTGAGGGCGGCGAAGGATGCGGGGTTCATCCTCGACGAGATTGCCGAACTGCTCGGCCTCGATGCGGGCGATGACCGGGCGCGGGCGCGAACGATGGCGCAGGCCCGGATCGGGCATCTGGATGAGGAGATCGCCCGGCTCGAACGGGCGCGAAACGCCTTGCGCAAGCTGGAGCGGGAATGCGCCGGAAGCGACACCGGACCATGCCCGATCATCGCGGCGTTCGAGGAGGGGGAGTGCTGCCGTTAAAATAGAACCGTCATCCCCGCGAAGGCGGGGACCCATCTGATGCCGGTGCAACACGAACCGTCAGGAGATGGGTTCCCGCCTTCGCGGGAATGACGACGATGGAATTGAAGGATCGCCGTAGGGCGCATCATTGGTAAGTCGCGCCTGAAGACTGCCAGCGGTCCCGGATCAAGTCCGGGACGACGGTTATTCTGCGTTTACTCAGACGTTGAAACGGAAGTGCATCACGTCGCCGTCGGCGACGACGTATTCCTTGCCTTCCTGGCGGAACTTGCCGGCTTCCTTGGCGCCCGCCTCGCCCTTGCAGGCGATGAAGTCGGGATAAGCGATGGTTTCGGCGCGGATGAAGCCGCGCTGCATGTCGGAGTGGATGGTGCCCGCAGCCTCGGGGGCCTTGGCGCCCTTGTGCACGGTCCAGGCGCGCGCTTCTTTGGGGCCGACGGTGAAGAACGTCAGCAGTTCGAGCAGTTCGTAACCTGCGCGGATGATACGCGCGAGACCGGCTTCGGCAAGGCCCATTTCCTCGAGGAACACCATGCGGTCCTCCATGTCCATGCCGGTCAGTTCCGCCTCGATCGCGGCCGAGACGATGACGGCGCTGGCGCCTTCGGCCTTGGCCTTCTCGAATACCCGCGCGGAGAAGGCATTGCCCTCGGCGGCGGCTTCTTCCTCGACGTTGCAGACGTAGAGCACCGGCTTGGCGGTGATCAGCTGTGCCTGCGCGAAGACGCGCGCTTCGTCCTCGTCCTTGGGCTGCGTCAGGCGGGCGGGCTTACCGTCGCGCAGCAGGTCGAGTGCCTGGCCGAGCACAGACGCCACGATCTTGGCCTCCTTGTCGCCCTGCGTCGCCTTCTTCTGGGCAGCGGGAACGCGCTTCTCGAGGCTTTCGAGGTCGGAAAGCAGCAGTTCGGTCTCGACGGTGTCCGCGTCGGCGATGGGATCGACCTTGTTGTCGACGTGCTGGATATCGTCGTTCTCGAAGCAGCGCAGGACGTGGATGATCGCGTCGACTTCGCGGATGTTGCCGAGGAACTGGTTGCCGAGGCCTTCACCCTTGGACGCGCCGCGCACGAGGCCGGCGATGTCCACGAACGACAGCTGCGTCGGGATGATCTTGGCCGAACCCGCGATTTCCGCCAGCGCATCGAGGCGCGGGTCGGGCACGCCGACCTGCCCGACGTTGGGCTCGATCGTGCAGAACGGATAGTTGGCCGCCTGCGCCGCCTGCGTCTCGGTCAGCGCATTGAACAAGGTCGACTTGCCGACATTGGGCAGACCCACGATTCCGCAACGGAAACCCATCGAAAACTCCGAAAACTGTTTAAGGCGCGCCCATAGCCGGGTGCGGGGCGCTTGGCCAGAGCGAGAGCGGTTGCAGGCGGTTGACGGAAATTTCAGGTCTTACCCGTAAGCCCGCCGCCATGAAGAGCACCATGCGCATAGCCCTTCCGCTTGTGGCCCTCGTCGCGCTGGCGGCTTGTGGCGACAGTCCCGAAACCCTTTACGCCAAGGCGCGCGATGACTTCGCCGCCGGGAATTACCAGCGGGCGCGTGTGGAAGTGGCCTCCGCGCTGAAGGACAGGCTCACGGACGCCCCGATGCTGGCACTGCTGGTGGAGACGCAACTGCGGCTCGGCGATCCGGACGGGGCCGAAGGGGCGATCGGACGGCTCGAACGGGCAGGGGGCAAGGATATGGCCCGAATGAAGGCCGAAGTCGCCCTGCTGCGCGGTGACGCAAAGGCGGCATTGGCAACGCTTGGCAACGAGACCTCGGTGGACGGATGGCGCGTGCGCGCCGAGGCGCAACTGGCGCTGGGAGACGAAGAGGCCGCCCGCGATGCCTTCGAAAAGGGAATGAAAGCGGGGGGCGATATCCGGCTGGCGCAATCCTACGCCCGCTATCTGCTGGAGAACGGTGACCTGGCGCGCGCGGCTTCGCTGCTTGGAGAGATGCAGCGCATCGCGCCACGATCGTATGAGGCACTGGTGATGGCAGGCGATCTGGCATCGGCGCAGGGCCGCGAAGAGGATGCCGCGCGCGCCTATCGCACAGCTATCGATGCGTTTCCCGACCGTGCGGCGCCGATGCTGGCGCTGGCCGAGCATTACGACGGTTTGGGCAAGCTGGACGAAGCATCGAAGCTGGTCGATCAGGCTGCCGAAGTGGCGCCTGACGACCCGGAGGTGGAGGTAATGCGAATCCAGCTGCTGTCCGAACAAGGGCAGTGGGAGAAGATCCGCACCACGCTCCAGACGCGCGAATCCGAACTGGCGGCAGGGTCCACGCTGAGCATGCGCTATGGCGAGGCATTGCTGCAGCTGGGCCATGCGGAGCAGGCGCGGGTGATCTTCAGGCGGGCGGTGCTGGCGCTTCCGGGCAATCCCTATGCCCGGCTGATGCTGGGTGAGTCGCAGCTGGCGACCGGTGACGGTCAGGGGGCATGGGCAACGCTGCAGCCGCTCGCGGCATCGACGCTGGCCGGGCCGCAGGTGCTGGAAGCTGCCGAACAGGCTGCCCGCGCGGTCGGCGCGCCCGAGGCGGCGGCGCTGCAGGCGCGGCTCGATCCGGCGCGGCTCAAGGAGACGATGGCCCTGGCCGGGCAAGGCGAAGCCGCCATCGCCGGGCAGCGCTGGGCCACGGCGGCGGGAATCTACGAGAGACTGCTGATGCGCGGTGAGGACCCGGAGGTGCTCAAGCGCCTCGCATTCGCGCGAAGCGGGCTGGGTGAGGGGGATGCCGCCATCCGCGCCGCCGACAAGGCGGTTGCGCTCGGCAGCGACAATCCGGACTATCTCTATGTCGCCGGACTGGTGCGCGTCGTGGCGGGGCGCGATCTCGGCGAGGCGCAGCGACTGCTTGAAAAAGCCGCCGATCTCGATCCCGCCAACCGTGCGATCGCGCGCGAACTGAAAAAGGCGAAGGCCGCCGCCGGGTGATCCGGCGACGGCCTTTTGCCAGATTAGGTAGAACCCACCCCCACCCCCTCCCGCTTGCGGGAGGGGAGCGAGACTTAGGCCAAAGGCCTTAGTCGCAGCGGGGTGGGCACCAGTGCCGAAATATCAGGCGCGGGCCTTGCGGCGGCGCGCGTAGGCCAGGCCGATCAGGCCTGCACCCAGCATGCCCAGCATGCCCGGCTCCGGAACCGCGGTGCCGCCCGAGGAACCACCGCTCGAACCGCCCGAGGTCGAGGTGGTGCCGCCGGAGGTCGTCGTAGTGGTGCCGCCGGAGGTCGAACCGCCCGAAGTCGTCGTGCCACCCGAGGTGCTGGTCGTGCCACCCGAAGTCGTCGTGGTGCCGCCCGAAGTCGAGCTGCTGGTGGAGGTGCTGCCGCCGCACATCTTCCTGCCGATCTTGTCGCCGCAATCGCAGGAGTGCGTATGCTTGCCCTTCGAATAGGTCGCCTGCGCAGGCGAGGCCATGGCGACGGTGGCGCCGGCGGTGATCGTGAGTGCGATCAGAGTCTTGCGGATCATCGTAGTCTTACCCCAGTTACCCGTGTTGGTTGACCGCCAATAAGCAATCACCGTGCCAATCGCCAATTTCCGCCAATTTCGTTGAATCAGGCAGGGGTGAAGCGATCCATATGTAAGCTAACTCGACACCCTTCAGTCCTGCTGGCGCAGCGCCACGTCGTTCATGAAGCGGGCGTCGTCGCCGTTCGCAAGCCGATCCGCTTCCGCCGCCACCGCGCCCAGCATGTCGGCCAGCGGGTCCATCTCGGCCTTGGCGTAGTTGCCCAGCACGTAGCCGTGGACGCGGTCCTTGTGCCCGGGATGGCCTATGCCGAGCCGCACGCGGCGGAACTCCGCGCCGAGGTGCTGGTCGATCGAGCGCAGCCCGTTGTGCCCGGCATGGCCGCCGCCCTGCTTCACCTTCACCTTGAACGGCGCCAGGTCGAGTTCGTCGTGGAAGACGGTGAGGGCGGACAGGTCCAGCTTGTAGAAGCGCATCGCCTCGCCCACCGAGCGGCCGCTCTCGTTCATGAAAGTGGCGGGCTTGAGCAGCAGCACCTTGTCGCTGCCGATGCGGCCTTCCTGCAGCCAGCCCTGGAATTTCTTCTGGACCGGGCCGAAGCCGTGAATCTCGGCGATCGCGTCGGCAACCATGAAGCCGACGTTGTGGCGGTTGAAGACATACTGCGGACCGGGATTGCCCAGACCGACCCAAAGCTGCGTGGCCATCCGTATTCCTTGCCTGCGTCCTTGCGGTTGCATGAAAAGAAAAGGCCCCTCCCACGCGGGGTGGGAGAGGCCGTTTTCTACCCGAAAGCAGGAGAAGCTTACTCGGCCTCGGCCGCTGCTTCGCCTTCTTCGCTGCGCAGGGCAGAGGGAGCAGCGATCGTCGCGATCGTGTAGTCACGGTCGGTGATCGCGCTCTCGACGCCCTTGGGCAGCTTGACGTGGCTGATGTGGATCGATTCGCCCACGTCGAAGCCGGTCACGTCGATGGTGATCTCGTGCGGGATCTTCTCGGCGTCACAGACCAGTTCGAGGTCGTGGCGAACGATGTTCAGCACGCCGCCGCGCTTCAGGCCCGGCGACAGCTCTTCGTTCTCGAACACGACGGGCACGTTGACGTGCACGGTTGCGCCCTTGGCGAGACGCAGGAAGTCGGCGTGGAGCGGGCGGTCGCTGACCGGGTGGAAGGCAACGTCCTTGGGCTGGGTGCGGAACTTCTTGCCGTCGACTTCGACTTCGATGATCGAGTTGAAGAAGTGGCCGGTTCCGAGCTGGCGAGACAGCTCCTTTTCCTGGACGTGGATCGCGAGGGGCTCTTCGTTGCCACCGTAGATGACGGCGGGGACGCGACCTTCACGACGCAGTGCACGGGAGGCTCCCTTGCCAGCCCGATCACGCGTCTCGGCCGGCAGGTTAAGCGTATCGCTCATGGATCTTGCCTTTCAAAACTGGATAATAATGCGATGACGCGCCGCTCATCGGTGCGCACCGTCCTGCCACGCCTCCAGGGATGACCATGACAGGAAGGCGCGGCCCTTACTGGGAGATGGGCGGAAAAGCAAGCCGTTCGTGCGTCCGTGGGCGCGATGTCGCGGTGTTTGAGGGGGCGGTTGCGACCCTTCGACAAGCCCAGGGTGAGCGGGGTTGGAATAAATCTCCAAATTCCGCTCAGGCTGAGCTTGTCGAAGCCCACGAAGTCTCACTCTACCCGTGTCACCGTCAACCCCTCGGCCGTCAGCATTGCGGGCAATCCCTCAGGCCCGGCCATGTGCGCTGCGCCGACAGCCACGAACGGCTTGCTGCCCGAGCGAACCGCCCGTGCGATCCGGCCGGTCCAGTGCCGGTTGCGGCCGGTGAACAGCACCGCGCGCAGTTCCGGGTCGGCGAGCAGGCCCGAGCGGGTCTCCGCCTCGATCGCGTTCATGTCGCCCTTGCGCCAGCTGGCCGAAAGATCGCGTTCGGGATAGGCGGCCTCGGCGACGACGGCGGCGAGGAGGTCGCGCTGCTCGCGCTCGGGCAGGGCGTCGAACAGGCCGAGCTGCGCGGCAGCGCCTTCGAGTTCGACCACCGGTCTTTGCCCCGCCGCCGCGATCACGGCGCGGTCGACACCGTTGCGGGTATCGCCTTCGTCAGCCCCTGCGCGGGCGAGCGTCAGGGCTGCGGCCCAGGTATCCATCGCCGCGAAGTCGCCGTCGCCCCGGCCGCTCTTTTTCAGCAAAGTGGCCAGAGCGGCGCGGTCTTTCGGCGGTACGCGTTCGGAAAGCGGCGGTTCGTTCTCACTGCGCGCGAGGGTTTCGAAAGTGGCGGCGACTTCCGCCTCGTTCGCGAGGTTGCCGACTTCGACCATGATCGATCCGGCTTCGTCCAGTGCGGAACCAACTTTCGCCGTGCGCCACGCAAGCGGGCGCTCGGCGCTGTGGATCGTGCCGAAGAGCCAGCCGACGTGGCCGTCACCATCCTCGACCCGCCACAACGCGGGGTTGGCCTGCTGGGGCTTGCCCGAACAGGCGACCAGCCCGGCAATCGCCAGAAGTACTGCGAAACGACGCATCACTTACTGCACCCGGGTCGAGGAAACGCCCGCTGCGGCAAGCTGGTCCTGCACGCTGCCCGGCCCGGCGAGATGTCCGGCGCCCACCGCGACGAACACCGTGCCCGGCTTGTCGAGGCGCGCCTTGAGCCACTTCGCCCAGTTGGCATTACGATCGGTGATCAGCACCTTGCGGATTTCCGGATCGCTCTCGTCTTCGTTCATCAGTTCGGCGAGGTGGTCGGCATCGCCTGCCTTCCACGCGGCGACCATCCTGTCGACGTCGGTTTTCACGTCGGGCAGCGCTTCGACCACTTCGTCGAGATAGGCGCGCTGGGTCGGCTCGGATAGATTGTCGAACAGGCCGATCTGGTAGTCGACGGTCTCGAAGGCATGGTTTGCCAGATGTCGCGCCCGCGCCCTGGCGGCGACCTGCTGGTCTATCCCGGTCTCGGTGCTGTAGCCTGCGGTCTTGAGCGGGATCAGCGTCAGCATGAGTGCGGCGAACCAGGCATCGTTGGCATCGAAAGCCTGCGCCGGGATGCCGATGGATGTCAGCGCGCCCTCGTAGGCGGTGCGCTCCTTGGCGGAGAGCGTGTCGCGCAGGGACTTGCCATCCTTGCGCGCGGCCATCTGCAGGATCGTGCCCTGCGCCTGTTCGGTGTCGTCTATGGGTATCTCGGTCACCAGTTCCTGCGCGCTGTCGAGCGCCTTGGCGACCGGACCGGCGTACCAGTCCACCTGCTCGGGCAGGACGTGGATCGTGCCGAACAGCCAGATCGTGGTGTCCTCGTCCGCGACTTTCCAGAGCGCCGGTCGGACGGCGGATGCTTGCGCCGTCTCCTGCGCCGAGGCGAGCGGGGACGACAGGGCGGTGAAGGCGAGCAGGGCGGAGCCGAGCCCGCTACGAATAAGGGTACGAACGCGGGGCATGGCAAACCTATCGGGGAGGAAACTGTAAGGCGGCGTGAACGGATCAGCGCCAGCGACGCCGGTCCCACCCTATGCACCATACGATGCAGACGGCAATGGAGATGAACACGATCCGCAAACGACGCGGGCGCGGGCGGTGCCGCAATGCGCCGCAATGCCCTAAGCAATGCTTTGTGTTGTTGATTTGACAGCCCCGATCCGCCAAAGGCCGCGCATTCAAGAATTCGACGGAACCCCGATGACCGCCGCCAAACAGCCGCTCAGCTTCCAGGACATGATCCTGACGCTCCACAATTTCTGGAGCGCGCAGGGCTGTCTCATCCTGCAGCCTTACGACATGCGCATGGGCGCAGGCACCTTTCACCCCGCCACGACGCTGCGCGCGCTCGGTCCCGAGCCGTGGAAGGCCGCTTATGTCCAGCCCTCGCGCCGCCCGACGGACGGCCGCTATGGCGAGAACCCGAACCGGCTGCAGCACTATTACCAGTATCAGGTGATCCTGAAGCCGAACCCGGAGAACCTTCAGGAACTGTACCTGCAGAGCCTCGCCGAGATCGGCGTCGATCCGCTGGAGCATGACATCCGCTTCGTCGAGGACGACTGGGAGAGCCCGACGCTGGGCGCCTGGGGCCTGGGCTGGGAAGTCTGGTGCGACGGCATGGAGGTGACGCAGTTTACGTATTTTCAGCAGATGGGCGGCTTCGACTGCAAGCCAGTCGCGGGCGAACTGACTTACGGCCTCGAACGCCTTGCGATGTATATCCAGGGCGTGGATTCGGTCTACGATCTCAGGTTCAACAACGAAGGCGTGAGCTACGGCGACGTCTTCCTCGCCAATGAACAGCAGCAGTCGAAGTACAACTTCGAGATCGCCGACACCGATGCGCTGTTCGCCGGCTTCAAGGCCGCCGAAGCCGAGTGCATGCGCTGCATCGACGCGAAGGTGCCGCTCGCGGCCTACGATCAGGCGATCGAGGCGAGCCACCTGTTCAATCTGCTACAGGCGCGCGGCGTGATCTCGGTGCAGGAACGCGCCAGCTACATGGCCCGCGTGCGCGATCTCGCCAAGGGGTCGTGTCAGGCGTGGATCGACGTGAACAAGGACAAGTGGGAAGCCAAGTTCCCCGGGTGGACCGTATGAGGCTTCGACAAGCTCAGCCTGAGCGGGGTGTAGAAGGACGTCTTCCCCCAACTCCGCTCGTCCTGAGCCTGTCGAAGGACCACAGCGCCCACCTATCAACCCGCGAAACGGGCCACTGACATGACCGACTTCCTTCTCGAACTGCGCAGTGAAGAAATCCCCGCCCGCATGCAGGCGGGCGCGCGCGCCGATCTGGAAAAGCTGTTCCGCAAGGAACTCGCCGCCGCTGGCGTCACGCCCGGCCAGATCACCGTATGGTCCACGCCGCGCCGTCTCGCGCTGATCGCCAACGGTCTGCCCGACGTGACCGAGGCCGTCAGCGAGGAGACCAAAGGCCCCGCCACCAGCGCGCCCGAGCAGGCGCTCGAAGGCTTCCTGCGCAAGACCGGCCTGACCAAGGACCAGCTCGAAGTCCGCGACGTCAAGGGCAAGGACACCTACTTCGCCGTCGTCGAAAAGCCCGGCCGCGCCGTGAGGGACGTGCTGGCCGAGGCGATCCCTGCTATCGTGCGCGCCTTCCCCTGGCCCAAGTCGCAGCGCTGGGGCGCCGCCTCGATCGGCACGGATTCGCTGCGCTGGGTGCGCCCGCTTTCGGGCATCGTCGCCATTCTGGGCGAGGACCTTGTCGAGTGCGAAGTCGGCGGCATCCGCTCGGGCTATGCCACGAAGGGCCACCGCTTCCATGCGCCCGGCGAGATCACGATCGGCGGCGCGCATGACTATGCCCGCAAGCTGTCCGCCTGCCACGTCATCGTCGACCATGTCGAGCGTCAGGACCTGATCCGCGACGAGGCGCGCAATGTCGCCGCCGCCGCCGGTCTCAAGCTGGTCGAGGACGAGGGGCTTGTGATCGAGAACGCGGGGCTGACCGAATGGCCGGTGCCGCTGCTCGGCCGCTTCGACGAGGCGTTCCTCGAAGTCCCGCCCGAGACGATCCAGCTGACCGCGCGCGTCAACCAGAAGTATTTCGTCTGCGAGGACGCTGACGGCAATCTCGCCGACGCCTTCGTCTGCACCGCCAACATCGACGCCACCGACGGCGGCGTCGGCATCGTTGCGGGCAACCGCAAGGTTCTGGCCGCGCGCCTGTCCGACGCGCGCTTCTTCTGGCAGCAGGACCGTAAGGTTTCGCTGTCGGATCAGGCGAAGAAGCTGGCCCGCATCACCTTCCACGAGAAGCTGGGCACCGTCGCCGACAAGGTCGAGCGCGTGGCCAAGCTGGCCGAGTGGCTGGCCGCCGAGGGCATCGTCCCGAACTGCGATCCCGTACTGGCGCGTCAGGCGGCGGAATTGTGCAAGGCCGATCTCGTCACCGAGATGGTCGGCGAGTTCCCCGAACTGCAGGGCCTCATGGGCGGCTACTACGCCCGCGCCGAGGGCCTGCCCGACGCCGTGGCCGACGCCATCCGCGACCACTACAAGCCTGTCGGGCAGGGCGACGAAGTGCCCACCGCACCGGTTACGGTGGCTGTGTCGCTGGCGGATAAGCTGGATACGCTTGTCAGCTTCTTTGCCATTGAAGAGAGGCCTACGGGCTCCAAAGATCCATTCGCCTTGCGCCGTGCGACTATCGGAACTCAGGTTCAGATCACAAAGAACGATCTTCGAGCCGATCTGCTGCCAATATTTGATCGAGTTCTTGCGATACTTTGCGAGCAGAATGAGAGCATTTGCGGTCGCCTGACTGCGCTTGGGCAAGCTGTCGAGAGCATCTCTGCATCCCAAAACATACCTTTAAACAAACGTTATATGTCGCCGCTGCAACTTGAGATTGAGCAAAGATCGCTGGACTTGCTTAACTTCTTCGCCGACCGCCTCAAGGTACAGCAGAAGGAAGCGGGCGTTCGCCACGACCTGATCGACGCGGTGTTCGCGCTCGGCGGCGAGGACGATCTGGTCCGCCTGCTCGCCCGCGTCCATGCGCTGCAGGCGTTCGTGGGCAGCGAGGACGGCGCGAACCTCCTCGCGGGCTACAAGCGCGCCGCCAATATCCTCAAGAAGGAAAACTGGTCGGCGTCCGATGCTGCACCCGCGCACCCGCATACCGGTGACGAGGACCCGCTCGAAAATGTGGACGATCCCGACATGCAGGAAATCTATGCTGCGGCAGGCTCGGGGCTCGGCTATGCGGCCGAACCGGCGGAGCAGGCGTTGATCGACGCGCTCGATGCTGCGGAACCTCGGGCAGCCACAGCCGTTGCTGCAGAAGATTTCGCAAGTGCAATGAGTGCGCTGGCATCGCTTCGCGCGCCTATTGACGGGTTCTTTGATCAGGTGACAGTCAACGATACTGACTCCATAAAAAGAACATCTCGTCTTGCACTGCTTGATCGCTTCCGTGCTGCGGTGCACAACGTAGCGGATTTCTCGCGGATCGAGGGGTAGGAGGGTTTCCCCACGGTCTGCATTCTTGCGCAAAAATCCCGGAGATTTGGGACTAATGACTAAGCAGGTCTACACGTTCGGCGGCGGCGTAAAGCACGACGATCCGCGCGCGAAGGACAAGGTGATCACCGGAGGCAAGGGCTCGAACCTTGCCGAGATGGCCGGAATCGGCCTGCCGGTGCCTCCCGGCTTCACCATCACCACCGAAGAATGCGTGAAGTATCTCGCGGAGGGCGCGAACTTCTCGGACGAACTGCGGGCCGAAGTGGCCGAGGCGCTGGCCCATATCGAAAAGTCGGTCGGCAAGTCCTTCGGTGATTCTACTGATCCGCTGCTGGTCTCGGTCCGCTCGGGCGCGCGCGTCTCGATGCCGGGCATGATGGACACCGTGCTGAACCTCGGCCTGAACGACGTGACCGTGGAGGGTCTTGCGTCGACTTCGGGCGACGATCGTTTCGCGTGGGACAGCTACCGCCGCTTCATCCAGATGTATTCGGACGTCGTTCTCGGCGTCGAACACCATCTGTTCGAGGAAGCGCTGGAGATCGCCAAGGAAGACAACGGCTACGACAACGACGTCGAACTGACCGCGAACGACTGGCGCAAGCTGGTCAAGGAATACACCGCGATCGTCGAGCGCGAACTTGGCAAGCCGTTCCCGCAGGACCCGCAGGAACAGCTGTGGGGCGCGATCCAGGCCGTGTTCGACAGCTGGGACGCCGACCGCGCCAAGGTCTACCGCCGCCTCAACGACATCCCCGGTGACTGGGGCACCGCCGTCAACGTGCAGGCCATGGTCTTCGGCAACATGGGCGACACTTCGGCAACGGGCGTCGCGTTCACCCGCGATCCGGCGACCGGCGAGCGCGCCTACTACGGCGAATGGCTGGTCAACGCGCAGGGCGAGGACGTCGTCGCCGGCATCCGCACCCCGCAGTACCTGACCAGGGCCGCCCGCGAGCGCGCCGGGGCCAAGCCGCTGTCGATGGAAGAGGCGATGCCCGAGGCATACGCCGAACTCGCCGCGGTGTTCGACCTGCTCGAAAAGCACTACCGCGACATGCAGGACATCGAGTTCACGGTGCAGCAGAACAAGCTGTGGATGCTGCAGACCCGCTCGGGCAAGCGTACTGCCAAGGCTGCGCTCAAGATGGCCGTCGACATGGTCGAGGAAGGCCTGATCGACGAAGCCACCGCGATCAAGCGCGTCGATCCGATGGCGCTCGATCAACTGCTTCACCCCACGCTCGACCCCAAGGCGCCGCGCGACATTCTCGGCAAGGGCCTGCCCGCATCGCCGGGCGCGGCTTCGGGCGCGATCGTGCTCGACGCCGACACCGCCGAGAAGCGCGCGGAAATGGGCGAGGCGGTCGTCCTCGTCCGCGTGGAAACCTCGCCTGAGGACATCCACGGCATGCACGCGGCGAAGGGCATCCTCACCGCACGCGGCGGCATGACCAGCCACGCGGCGGTCGTGGCGCGCGGCATGGGCCGTCCCTGCGTCTCGGGCGCATCGGGGCTGTCGATCGACATGAAGACCCGCACCCTGCGCATCGGCAACCGCGAGCTGAAGGAGGGCGACCTCATCACCCTCGACGGCGCCAACGGCGAGATCATGGCGGGCGAAGTCGCCACCATCGAGCCGGAACTGGCAGGTGATTTCGGCACGCTCATGGAGTGGGCCGACAAGCACCGCCGCATGAAGGTGCGCACCAACGCCGAAACGCCCGCCGACTGCAAGATGGCCCGCCAGTTCGGCGCCGAGGGCATCGGCCTGTGCCGCACCGAGCACATGTTCTTCGACGCCGGCCGCATCTCCGCCGTGCGCCAGATGATCCTGGCCGAGGACGAGAAGGGCCGCCGCGAGGCGCTGGCCAAGTTGCTCCCCGAACAGCGCGCCGACTTCCAGGCGATCTTCGAGGTGATGGCGGGCCTGCCCGTCACCATCCGTCTGCTCGACCCGCCGCTGCACGAATTCCTGCCGCACAGCGACGCGGAATTCGCGGAGCTGTCGGACGCGATCGGCATCGGCGTGGACACGCTCAAGCGCCGCGCGGACGAACTGCACGAGTTCAACCCGATGCTCGGCCATCGCGGTTGCCGCCTCGGCATCACCTTCCCCGAGATCTACGAGATGCAGGCCCGCGCCATCTTCGAGGCCGCGTGCGACGTCGCCTCGGCATCGGGCGAGGCGATCGTGCCGGAAGTGATGATTCCGCTCGTCGCCACCAGGCGCGAATTGGCGATTCTCAAGAAGGTCGTCGATCAGGCCGCGGCCAAGGTGTTCGAGGAGAAGGGCAAGACGCTCGACTACCTCGTGGGCACCATGATCGAGCTGCCGCGCGCGGCCCTGATGGCGGGCGAGATCGCGGAAGAGGCGAAGTTCTTCTCGTTCGGCACCAACGACCTGACGCAGACCACGCTGGGCGTCTCACGCGACGACGCCGCGCGCTTCCTCAGCCCCTACGTCGAGAAGGGCATCTACCCGCGCGATCCGTTCGTCAGCCTCGACATCGAGGGCGTGGGCCAGCTGGTCCAGCTCGGCGCCGAGCGCGGCCGTGCGACCTATGCCGACCTCAAGCTCGGCATCTGCGGCGAGCACGGCGGCGACCCGGCCTCGATCGCGTTCTGCGAGAAGGTGGGTCTGGATTACGTCTCGGCCTCGCCCTACCGCGTGCCGATCGCGCGTCTGGCGGCGGCTCAGGCGGCGCTGGCGTAAGCAAGCCAGCGTTCGTCATTGCGAGCGAAGCAATCCAGGGCGGTTTGGGCCGCTCTGGATTGCTTCGGACCTTCGGCCCTCGCAATGACGATGAGATTTACGGGTTCAGCGCTTCCAGCCGGACAGCGTCATGATCTCGAACCGCTCTACCGTGCGGCCGCCCTCACCGGCGGCCGCAAACGCATCGTGCGCCCGCGCCAGCGCCGCCTTGCCCAGCTGCGGACCGGGATCAGCGAGCACATTGGCAAGACCCTGCGCGCGCAGGTCCTCGACAAGCCGCCCAAGGCTGCGGAACCCCACGTCCAGATGGCGATGGTCCGCCACCGGGTCGGTGTAGAGCGTCCGCTGGAGCAGTTGCGCTCCCGCACGCACGTCCACCGAGGGGTGAAGGCGCGGGGCAGGGCGCTCGCCGTCCGCCGCCAGCATCACTTCGCGCATGACCGGCAGGCTGCCGGAGCCAAGGAAGCTGGCGATCAGCAGTCCGCCCGGCGCCAGCGCCTTGCGTGCGTGGACGAAGGCGCCGGGAAGGTCGTTGACGGTGTCCAGCGTGCCGAGGCTGGCGATGAGGTCGAAGCCGTCGAACGGCCAGGGCTGTTCCTCAACGAAGCCGATGGCCGGGTCCACTTCGGTCACCGTCACACCCTGCGCCCGTAGCGCCAGAGCCAGCGCGCCCGAGAAATCGCCGACAACCAGCGCCGTCTTCGGTTCGAAGCGCAGGAAAGAGAGGCGTTCGAGCACGTCCTCCACCATGTCGTCGATCAGGTAGCGCGGCGCATCCGGCTGCTGCTGGAGCCTGAGCATCCGGCGGCGCAGGGCGGCGCGGCGGGCGGGGGAGAAGATGCGGGGGGGAGCCTTGGTTGCCATGGATGCTCCCCTGCCGCGTCGATGAAAACCTTGCAATGCCCTCGTGGCGTGCTTGTCGTGCAACACGGCGTGCATAGGATCGCGCCATGGGCCTGGGACAGGTACTTTCACCGCTCGTCGATCTCGTGTTTCCGCCGCGGTGTCCGCTGTGCGGGGCGGCGATCGGTTCGGCGGCGGGGCTCTGTGCGGATTGCTGGAGTACGCTGGCGATCCCGGGCGATCCGGCCTGCGCGGCCTGCCAGCGGCCTTTCGGCGATACGATGCCGGAGGGCGGCACGTGCGGCCCGTGCCTTGCCGATCCGCCGCGCCATGCCGGGATCGCGGCCGCGACGCTCTACAACGAACCTTCGCGCAAGCTGGTGCTGGCGTTCAAGCACGGGAATCGCATCGCGCTGGCACCGATGATGGCCGGGCTGATGGTGCCCAAGCTGCCTTTCGTCGATGCCGACTGGCTGCTGGTGCCGGTGCCGCTGCATCGCTGGCGGCTGTGGAAACGCGGCTACAATCAGGCGGCGGAACTGGCCCGGCAGATCGGGCGGCGCAGCGGCGCGGGCCTCGCGGTCGATACGCTGGTGCGACGCAAGGCGACGCGCTCGCTGGGCGGCATGGGCAAGCTGGCACGCAAGCGGACCTTGTCGGGTGCGATTGCCGTCCATCCGAAGCGGAAGGCAGCGCTGAAAGGTGCGAAGGTGGTCCTCGTCGATGACGTGCTGACCAGCGGTGCCACCAGCGATGCCTGCGTCTCGGCGCTGAAGCGGGCAGGAGCGGAGCGTGTGGTGATCGCCTGCTTCGCCCGCGTGCTGGATGAAGCTCTCGATGTGACCTGAGGCGATTCGCCCTGAATACGAAAACGCCCGGAACCTTGTGAGTTCCGGGCGTCCTCGTGACGAAACTGTTTGAACCCTGCTTGCGCAGTTCAGCGGTGCCCCTGATACCGCCTGGTCCGATCCCTCATCAAAGCATTCCCTGAACCGTGGCCCGCTTTCCGTTTCAGACCGGTGTTCCTTGCCGAACACTTGCCTGCGAGCGACCTGTGGGTCAGAAGCAGCCCCCCAGCTGCAAAGCCAGAATTCATCGAATCGTCTTTTTTGGAAAGAGACTTCGCTGACTGACGTGGATTTTGGTCCCTTGCTGTGGCTGTGGTGCAACAATTATGCCGCTGTTAGCGGGAACAGGGATTAGTCCGAGGATGACAGACGTGACAGCCGCCGAGCGTGAACTGGGAACGGCGTTTCTGCCGCGCTTCGACGCCCAGGGATTGCTCATCGCCATCGCCGTCGATTCGCGCTCGCGCGAAATCCTGATGGTCGCTTACATGGATGCCGAGGCGCTGGCGAAGACGCGTGAAACGGGGCTGGCGCATTTCCATTCGCGGTCGCGCGGCAAGCTGTGGCTGAAGGGCGAGACCTCGGGCCATTTCCTGCGCGTCGAGGAAATTCGCGTCGATTGCGATCAGGACGCGCTGGAACTGCGCGTGACGCCGGAAGGTCCGGCCTGCCACACCGGTGCGCGCAGCTGCTTCTATCGGCGGCTTGATGGCGCAGTGCTGGAGCGCACCGGGGATCATCCGCCGCATTCTTGACATTTATCGCCAAATAGGTTATATTCCCCAGCATCCGGAGCGGCGCCGTACACGTCGCTTCGGTGTATCGGGTCGGCGTCGTGGGCCGGGATGCGGTTTCAGCCGTGGCCATGCAACCCACGCGTCCGTTCGAAGACCCGGACTGTCTCTGCGCTACCGGAAACGCCGTCCATACGTT
>NZ_BAAILP010000333.1:0-251 GCF_054589055.1 Novosphingobium sp. 11B
GCCGAGACGGGCCTTCCCCGCGCCCGTATCGAGGGCGAGCGGGGCCGCACCGCCGGCCAGCTGCGCCTTTTCGCGCAAGTCCTGCGTGAAGGCAGCTGGGCGGGCCTCACCATCGATCCCGCCCTGCCCGAGCGCGCGCCGCTGCCGCGCCCGGACCTGCGCGTGCGCAAGGTCGCGCTTGGCCCGGTCGTGGTGTTCGGCGCCAGCAACTTCCCCCTCGCCTTCTCGGTCGCGGGCGGAGACACCGCCTC
>NZ_BAAILP010000334.1:0-245 GCF_054589055.1 Novosphingobium sp. 11B
GTGACCACTTGCGAGGTCGAAGTGCGATCCAGCGTGGGGTAGGTCTGCGTCGTGCCGACCTGCTTGTAGTAGCCGTCGAACTGCTTGCTGGCGCGTGCCGCCACGCGGATGCCCAGCGTGTCACTCAGCGGGGTGGAGACGATCGCCTCGCCGTAGACCTGCTTCGCCGCGAATTCGTAGCCGCCGCGCGCGATCACTTCCAGCTTGTCGCCGGGGTCCGCCGTGGTGATCGAGACGACGCCCGC
>NZ_BAAILP010000335.1:0-246 GCF_054589055.1 Novosphingobium sp. 11B
GGCACGAATATCCCTGCGTCTCGAAGACGGCCTGCACGACCAGTTGCTCCGGCAGGCTCGCCGCTACAACATCACCCTTTCCGATCTCGTCCGCCCCACGCTCGAGCGTCTGGCGTACCCTGGCCGGGTTTCCGATGCGACCAGCCAGCAGGCCCAGCTCGGCATCATGGCCTGCACGCTGTCGCTCCTCCTGCTCGACATAGAGGCACGCGCGCCGCACCTCCTCGAGCCGGGTACCCAAGCCGC
>NZ_BAAILP010000336.1:0-254 GCF_054589055.1 Novosphingobium sp. 11B
AAGCCGGGGTTCAAGGGCCGCGAGTTCTACTGGCACTCCGACTTCGAGACCTGGCACGCCGAGGATGGCATGCCGCGCATGCGCGCGCTGTCGATGTCGGTGCTGCTGGCGGAAAACACGCCCAACAACGGTCCGCTGATGGTGATCCCCGGATCGCAGCACGTCTTCATCGCCTGCGTGGGCGAGACGCCGGACGATCACTACAAGGCGTCGTTGCGCAAGCAGGAATACGGCGTGCCCGACGAGGACACGCT
>NZ_BAAILP010000337.1:0-1689 GCF_054589055.1 Novosphingobium sp. 11B
GCGAAGGCTGGGACCGCTGCCGGTTCTTGAGGCGAGACCACGCGCCAGGGCCTATTGACGCCTGGTGGGGTGCACACGGCCAGCGGTCCCAGCCTTCGCTGGGATGACGGGCGCTCTAAAAACTGATGGGCTCTGTGAACGCGGCGCCCTTCGTCACATTGACCCCGCCTCAAAATCCGATATTAATGTGATATCACTTTTAGAGGGGTGCCACCGATGTCCGATTCGCATCTGCCCATCAACGCCAGCCGGGAGAGCATCGCCTCGACCCGCAGCGGCTACCTGATGCTCATAGTGTTCCTGGCGCTGCTCGTGGCGATCGTGTTCTGCGTCGTCACGCTGGCCAGCGGCGATCCGGGACCGGGCACGGTGCTGGGCTTCCTCGCCTTCATCCTCCCGGCGGTGATCATGAACGTTCTGATCCTGAGCGGCTTCTACATGATCCAGCCCAACCAGGCCGCCGCGATCACGCTGTTCGGCAGCTATAAGGGCACCGATCGCACCCCCGGCCTGCGCTGGGTCTGGCCGTGGATGGGCAAGACGAAAATCTCGGCCCGCGCCAACAACGTCGTCTCGGAAAAGCTCAAGGTGAACGACCTTCGCGGCAACCCGATCGAGATCGCCACCAACGTCGTCTGGCGCGTCGCCGACACCGCCCAGGCGCTTTACGACGTGGACGACTACAAGGCCTTCGTGAACGTCCAGATCGAGGCCGCCGTGCGCTCGATCGGATCGCGCTACGCCTATGACGACGTCGAGGATGCCGAGATCACCCTGCGTGGCAGCCACGAGCAGGTGAATGCCGAACTGCGCACCGAACTGATCGCCCGCCTGCAGGTGGCGGGCATCACGGTGGACGAGTGCGGCCTCACTCACCTCGCCTACGCGCCAGAGATCGCCGGGGCCATGCTGCGCCGCCAGCAGGCCGAGGCCGTCATCGGCGCGCGGCGCAAGCTGGTGGAGGGCGCGGTGTCGATGGTCGAGATGGCGCTGGCGCAGCTCTCGGAAAAGAACGTGGTCGAACTCGACGACGAGCGCCGCGCGGCGATGGTTTCGAACCTGATGGTCGTGCTCTGCGGCGAGCGGGATACCCAGCCCGTCGTCAACACCGGCACGCTCTACTCGTAACGACCCCATGGCGTCTCCCGGCAAGAAGGCGTTCGCGCTCCGTCTCGATCCGGCGCTCTACGCGGCGCTGGAGCGGACGGCGGCGGCGGACTTGCGCTCGGTGAACGCCGAAGTCGAAGTGCTGCTGCGCGAGGCCCTCGCCCGGCGCGGCGTCAAGGTCGAGGCGGGCGAACCGGCAAGGCGCGGACGTCCGCCGAAGGATGGAGACTGATCATGCTGCACAAGCTGTTCGAGAATGATCCGTGGTTCGCCCCCAAGCGCTACGGCTACGGCGCGGGGCTGCCGATCGCGTGGCAGGGGTGGACGCTGCTGGCGGCCTACCTCGCCATTGTCGTCGGGATCGCGCTGCCGGGCACCGGCGGCACGCTGGGCGCCCGGACCGCGTCGTTTGTCGGCGTGCTGCTGGTGACGGGCGTGTTCATGGTGATTGCCGCACGCCACACGCACGGCGGCTGGAAATGGCGCTGGGGCGGGGATTAAGGCGAAAGGCCCACCCCCCAGCCCCTCCCGCAAGCGGGAGGGGAGAAAACCGCATCAGCCCTCCCGCTTGCGGGAGGGCCG
>NZ_BAAILP010000337.1:1820-15453 GCF_054589055.1 Novosphingobium sp. 11B
GCCACCATCGCCTTCCACGCCCGGTCCGCCTCGCCCGGATCGTAGGCAGGCGAATCCGGCACGCACCAGCCGTGGTCGGCGGCGTAGACTTCCACTTCGGCCGGGCGCTTCGCCGCATCGGCGGCCTTGCGCAGTTCGGTCTTCACCTCAGGCTGCTTGGCGTCGTCATTGCGGGCAATGGCAAACACATAACTCGCCTTCGTCTTGCCCAGAACCCTGTGCGGACTGTCGGGCGCCTCGGTCACCAGCCCCGCGCCGTGGAGCGACACCGCCGCCTTCACCCGCCCCGGCACCGCCGCCGCCGTGCGCACGGTGAACGGCCCGCCCATGCAGTAGCCGTTGCTGCCGATCCCGCGCTTGGTGTCCACCGCGTCCTGCGTGTCGAGGAACGCCACGTAGGCCGTCGCATCGCGCGTGACCGCCTCGGGCGTGAGCATCGCGCGCATCGGGCCGACTTTCGCCTGACCTTCGGGCGTACGGTACTCGGCGAAGCTCTTCATCACCGGCGCCGGACCGGAGCGGTAGTAGGGGTTCACCACCAAGACCGCATAGCCCTGCGCGGCGAGATTGCGGGCCATGATCTTCTTGGCATCACGCAGGCCCGCAATGTCGGGCCACATCACGATGCCGGGATGCTTGCCCCCACCCGCTTTATGGCCCGGATGGACGAAGAACGCATCGCACACGCCGTCCGCCGTGGTGATCGAAACCATGCGCTCGGTCAGTTCGCCGCCGCTCTCCGCCGCCACCGCTCCGCACCCGGTCAGCGCAAGTCCGGCGCCCAGCACCGAGAACGCGCGGCGGTCCATGCGGGTGAAGTCGTCGGCGGTATAGTCGTCACACATGGGCTGGCCTTTCGCTGCTTTCCCGGCAGCCTAGCAGAGCTTCGCGCGACCTCAATCGCCGTTGAAGTTGAGTTCCAGGTTCACGGCATTGGGATCGGCAAGGAACAGTTGCCTGAGGCCGATGTGCGTCAGGTCGTTGAACCGATAATCGAGGCCCAGTTCGTCCAGCTTCGCGCGGGTCGCCTCGAAGCCGCTGCAGCGCAAGGCGACGTGATGGAAGCCGTTGGTCGATTCGCCCGGCAGGTAATCGTCGTAGCGCCCCGGAGCGGTGGTGCGATCGACGAGGTGGATGATCGGCAGCCCGGCCCCGTCGCGCATCCAGTAGCCCGCGGTCCCGGCGCGGATCGAGGGGTTCTCGCTGCGGATCAGGCCCAGCACCCGCTCGTAGAACGTGGCAGTGCCTTCGAGGTCGTCGGTCAGGATGTTGACGTGATCGATGCCGCTGACCTGCATGGTGCTCTCCCTTGGTTGGACAAGGAGTACCCACCCCTGCCCCCTCCCGCAAGCGGGAGGGGAATGAGAGCACCATTCTTCGCCCTCCCGCTCGCGGGAGGGCCGGGAGGCTTGAGAGCGAAGCGAACTAGCCGGACGGGGTGGGCCTCAGCTCCGGAACACCACCGTCCGCGCTCCGTTCAGCAGCACCCGGTCCTCCAGATGCAGCCGCACCGCCTCGGCCAGCACGCGGCGTTCGATGTCGCGGCCCTTGCGGACCATGTCCTCGGGCGTGTCGGAGTGCGTCACCGGCTCCACGTCCTGATGGATGATCGGCCCTTCGTCGAGGTCGGCTGTCACATAGTGCGCGGTCGCGCCGATCATCTTCACCCCGCGCGCGTGCGCCTGGTGATAGGGCTTGGCGCCCTTGAAGCCGGGCAGGAAGGAGTGGTGGATGTTGATGCAGCGCCCCGACAGGAAGCCCGCCATCTCGTCAGAGAGGATCTGCATGTAGCGCGCCAACACCACCAGTTCCGCGCGCGTCTCATCGACGATGGCGCGGATCTGCGCTTCCTGCGCGGCCTTCTCGCCCTTGGCCATCGGCAGGTGATGGAAGGGAATGTCCCCCAGCATCAGCGTGTTGATCGCCTCGCGCGGGTGGTTGGAGACGACGCCGACGATCTCCATCGCAATCTCGCCGATGCGGTGGCGATAGAGCAGGTCCGCCAGGCAATGGTCGAACTTGCTGACCAGCAGCAGGACGCGGCGCGGCCGGTCGCGGCGCTGCATCGACCAGGCCATGCCGTATTCGTGCGCGATCGGACCGAAGCCTTCGCGGATGTCCTCGCGGTCCGTAGCGCCCGGATCGAAGGCCACGCGCATGAAGAAGCGGCCCTGCTCGAGATCGTCGAACTGCTGCGCCTCGGTGATGTTGGCGCCCATCTGCGCAAGATAGCCCGTTACCCGGGCGACGATGCCCGGGCGGTCGGCACACGAAAACGCGAGGATCAGCGGCTCGGCCATACCCTTGCCCCTTATGCCGCGACGGCGCCGCGATTGGTTAGCGCGGCCTCGCTCTCGGCCATGAGCGCGGCGATGATCTCGGCCACCGGCTCCTCCTTGCCGACCATGCCGACCGACTGGCCCGCCATGATCGAGCCGCTCTCGACGTCGCCGTCGATGACCGCGCGGCGCAGCGCGCCGGCCCAGAAGTGCTCGATCTTGAGCTGCGCCTCGCCCATGTCGACCTCGCCCGCGTCCAGCAGGCGCGCGACTTCGATCTGCTTGGCGGTGAATTCCTCGGTGCCCTTGTTCTTGAGCGCGCGCACGGGGATTACCGGCAGGCGCGGATCGACCTGCACCGATGCCACCGCATCGCGGGCCGAGGCGCGGAAGAACGCCTTCTTGAACGCTTCATGGGCGATCGATTCGCTCGCGCAGGCGAAGCGGGTGCCGAGCTGCACGCCGGCCGCGCCCATTTCGAGGTATCCGGCGATCGCCTCGCCCCGGCCGATGCCGCCCGCGACGAACACGAGGTTGTCGGCGGCGAGGCTCGGCAGGATTTCCTGCGCCAGCACCGAGGTGGAGACGGGGCCGATGTGGCCGCCCGCTTCCGAACCCTCGATCACCAGCGCGTCCGCGCCCGAGCGCAGCAGTTTCTTGCCCAGCGCCAGCGTGGGCGCGAAGCAGATGACCTTGGCCCCGTTCGCCTTGATCGCCTCGACGCTGCCCTTGGGCGGAATGCCGCCCGCAAGCACCACATGCGTCACGCCGTGCTTCGCGCAGACGTCGATCAGGTCGAACAGCATTGGGTGCATGGTGATGAGGTTCACGCCGAAGGGCTTGGACGTCAGCGCCTTGGTGGCGGCGATCTCGGTGTCGAGCAGTTCCGGGGTCATCGCCCCGCAGGCGATCACGCCGAAGCCGCCCGCGTTGCTGATCGCGGAGACAAGGTTGCGCTCGGAAACCCAGGACATGGCGCCGCACAGGATGGCGGTCTCGGTGCCGAGGAATTCGCAGCCGCGCGCCATCAGCGCGGAAGTCTTGGTGAAGGCGGTCATGAAATTCCCATAGCCCGGATTTTTGTTCAGCCGTGCGCCATAGGGTGACGAGCCGCACCGCACAAGCGGCGAGCGACGGAACCAAATGGCGACAAGTTCGTTCAGGTGAGGCACAGTTACATGGAAATCAGGGGGTCATTTCCAACATGCAACACGACGACGAACCGCTGAATGCCGCAGCCACGACACCGTCGGGCCCGGAAGCGGTCGCCGCGCAGGGCGTAACGATCGACGAACATCTGTTCGAGGACATTCTGGATCTCGAAGGCGCGTTGCGGTTGAGTACGCAGGCCACCGCCGGTCTCGGCGCCCCGCGCGCCACGGAAATCGTGATGCTCGGCCGCAAGTTGCCCGAACCTTCAGCCGCGAAGATGCAGGTCCTTGCCGATGAAGTGCGCAAGGCCACGCAGGCCGGCGATCTGGCGCGGGTGCGCGAGTGCCATCTGCACGTCATCGACACGCTGGTTTCGCTGCGCACGACGTGCTGGGCCGTAAAATCCGAAGAATAGATCAAGTTTCATCGACTTTCCCGATTACTCTTACATGTTCGTATAGCTTCTCCGCCTTGGCGGGCTTCGTTAGGTCTACAGCAGAGCCGCCAAAGGGCAGCACACGCCAATCCATGACCACAGGCCCATGACCAAAGGAGAGCCGACATGCACGGATCCAACTCAGACGAGCCCAAGTGCCCCTACGGCCACGGCGCCGCTACCCCGCTGACCACGCAGTTCGGCGCTCCCGTCGTCGACAACTCCAACTCCTACACCGCCGGGCCGCGCGGCCCGCTGCTGATGCAGGACGTCTGGCTGATCGAGAAGCTGGCCAACCTCAACCGCGAAGTGATCCCCGAGCGTCGCATGCACGCCAAGGGTTCGGGCGCATTCGGCACCTTCACCGTCACCGGTGACGTCTCGAAGTACACCCGCGCGAAGTTCCTCGCCGAAAAGGGCAAGCAGACCGAGCTGTTCGCCCGCTTCACCACCGTCGCCGGAGAGCGCGGCGCGGCCGATGCCGAGCGCGACATTCGCGGCTTCGCGGTGAAGTTCTACACCGAGGAAGGCAACTGGGACATGGTCGGCAACAACACGCCGGTCTTCTTCGTGCGTGATCCCCGCCACTTCGCCGATCTCAACAAGGCGGTGAAGCGCGATCCGCGTACCAACATGCGCAGCGCGCAGAACAACTGGGACTTCTGGACCCTGCTGCCCGAGGCCTTCCACCAGGTCACCTACGTGATGGGCGATCGCGGCATCCCCAAATCGTACCGCCACATGGACGGGTTCTCCAGCCACACCTACTCGTTCTACAACGAGGCGGGCGAGCGGTTCTGGGTGAAGTGGCACTTCAAGACCCAGCAGGGCCACGCGCACCTGACCGACGCCGAAGCCGCCGAAGTCGTCGCCGGCGACCGCGAGAGCAACCAGCGCGATCTCTACGAGGCGATCGAGCGCGGCGAGTTCCCGAAGTGGAAGGTCATGGTCCAGATCATGGACGAGGCCGAGGCCGAGACCTGCGGCTTCCATCCCTTCGACCTCACCAAGGTCTGGTCGCAGAAGGTCTATCCGCTGATCGAGGTCGGCATGATGGAGCTGAACCGCAATCCGGAGAACTTCTTCGCGGACGTGGAGCAGAGCGCCTTCAGCCCGTCCAACCTCGTCCCCGGCATCGGCGTCTCGCCCGACAAGATGCTGCAGGCCCGCCTGTTCGCCTACTCGGACGCACAGCGGTATCGTCTGGGGGTCAACCACCACCAGATCCCGGTGAACGCAGCGCGCTGCCCGGTGTTCAACAACCACCGCGACGGCCAGGGCCGGGTCGACGGGAACTACGGCGGACTGCTGCACTACCACCCGAACTCGTTCGACCAGTGGCAGGGCCAGCCCGAATTCCGCGAGCCCCCGCTGCGCCTCTCGGGCAACGCCGACTTCTGGAACTTCCGCGAGGATGACGACGACTACTACAGCCAGCCGCGCGCGCTGTTCCAGCTGATGGACGATGCGCAGAAGGAGCGCCTGTTCGGCAACACCGCCCGCGCCATGGGCGACGCGCCGGACTTCATCAAGCAGCGCCACATCGACAACGCCACCCGCTGCGATCCGGCTTACGGCGCAGGCGTGGCGGCGGCGCTGGGGATGAGCGTGAGCACCGAACTCTCGCCGGTGCCCGAACTGGCGGATTGACCTGACGGCCGAATGAAAAGGCCCCGTGTGCGGATGTCCGCGCACGGGGCCTTTTTCGTGATTGTTCCGTCACCCTTTGACAGTCATCCCCGCGAAGGCGGGGACCCATCTGATGACCGTGCAACACGAGAGAACCGGAGATGGGTTCCCGCCTTCGCGGGAATGACTGTCAAAGGGTCGGTGTCCTACTTCGCCACCGTGAACGTCGTCGCCATGTCGGCCTTCGAATCGCCGCCGACCCACACGTCGAAGGCGCTGTCGTCCTGCACCCAGCCCTTGGTCGCCGCGCTCCAGTAGCGCAGGTCGTCGGCCGTCAGCGTGAACTGCATATGCTTCGTCTCGCCCGGCGCGAGGGCGACGCGGGCGAACTTCTTGAGCTGACGCACCGGACGCGAGGACGTGCCCACGCGCTGGTGGATGTAGAGCTGCGCCACCTCGTCGCCTGCACGCTTGCCGGTGTTGGTGAGGTCGAACGACACCGTGACCGGCTCGCCCAGCTTCACCGAGGCGCGGTCCACCGCCAGCTTGCCGTAAGCGAACGTGGTGTAGCTCAGGCCATGACCGAAGGGCCAGGTCGGCGAATTGTCCTCGTTCCAGTAGCGCTTGTCGGCGCTTCCGGGCTGGTGCGAGGGCAGGTAGGCATACGTGTAAGGCGCCTGGGCAGCGCTGCGAATCCAGCTGAAGGGCAGCTTGCCGCCGGGATTGACATCGCCGAGCAGCAGGTTGGCGACGGCATTGCCGCCCTCGGAGCCGGGATACCACGCCTCCAGCACCGCGCCGGGCTTCGCGTCGCCAAGGCTCAGCGGGCGGCCGTTGACCAGCACTACGACCACCGGCTTGCCCGTGGCGATCACCGCGTCGAGCAGTTCCTGCTGACGGCCCGGCAACTTCAGGTCCGATCGCGAGGCGAATTCGCCCGCCATGTTCTGCGCCTCGCCCAGTACCATGACCGCGACGTCCGACTGCTTCGCAAGCGCGATCGCCCTGGCCAGTTCCGCCTTCTCGTCGATCGCGGGATGCTCGCCGGGTTTGTTCATAGCATCGAAGAAAGAGGGGTTCTTACGAGTGGGCCATGCCGTTCCCGTCGCATATTCGACCTTCACGCCCGCACCCAGCTTGGCGCGCAGGCCCGCAAGGACGCTGACGCCCTCCGGCTTGTTGGAAGAGAACACCCAGGGACCGAGCATGTCGTGCCCCGCATCGCCGAGCGGCCCGATCACCGCCACCGACTTGAGCTTCGCGCGGTCCAGCGGCAGCAGCCCGCCCGCATTGGCCAGCAGCACCGCCGACCGCTCGGCCGCGACACGCGCGACTTCGCGGTGGGCGGGATCGTCGAAGGTCCTGGGCACCGCCTTGGGATCGACATAAGGCTTGTCGAACAGGCCAAGGCGATACTTGGCCTCGAGCAGACGCAGCACCGGGCCGTCGAGCGCGCTTTCGGCCACTTCGCCGCCCTTCACCGCATCGACCAGCGCAAGCATCGGCGAGGGATTGCTCGGGACCGTCATGGCAAGGTCCATGCCCGCCTCCAGCGCGCGCACCGCGGCCTGCTTCGGGCTGCCCGCCATGCCTTGCTTCTCCAGCGAATCGACGCCGTTGGCATCGCTCACCACGAAGCCCTTGAAGCCCCATTCCTTGCGCAGCACATCGGTCAGCAGCCACGTGTTCGCCGCCGCCGGAACGCCGTTGAGGCCCATGTAGGC
Source organism: Novosphingobium sp. 11B (assembly GCF_054589055.1). Lineage (NCBI taxonomy): Bacteria > Pseudomonadati > Pseudomonadota > Alphaproteobacteria > Sphingomonadales > Sphingomonadaceae > Novosphingobium > Novosphingobium sp. 11B. Next base: position 9,041 of record NZ_BAAILP010000337.1, read on the forward strand.
GCTCATGATATTACCCGCACCTGCATCGAGCGCGGCCTTGAATGGGGGCATGTAGGTGTTGCGCAACTGGCTTTCCGACAAGTCCACCTCGTCGTAGTCACGCCCGCCGAAGGAGGCGCCGTAGCCGACGAAATGCTTGGGGCCGGACAGCACATGCCCCGGCGTGCCGATGGCGCCGCCCTGGAAGCCGTGCACCTGTGCCGCCGCCATCGCCGCGCCGAGCACCGGGTCCTCGCCCGCGCCCTCGACCATGCGGCCCCAGCGCGGGTCCATGGTGATGTCGACCATCGGCGCGAAGGTCCAGTTGATGCCCACCGCGCGTGCTTCCGAGGCCGCGACCGACTGACCACGCTCGGCCGTCGCCGGATCCCATGATGCGGCCATCGCGATCGGCACCGGCATGATCGTGTGCAGCCCGTGGATCACGTCGTAGCCGATCAGCAGCGGGATGCCGAGGCGGGTCTTCTTCACCGCCAGTTCCTGCAGCTTGTTGATGCGCACCGGGTCGGTCACGAACAGCATCGAGCCGACCTGCCCCTTCGCGATCGCGGCGTCGATGTTCACCGCCGTCGCCTTCGGATTCGCCACGGTAGCGCCGCCGAAGTCGAAGTACTGGACGAGCTGGCCCGCCTTCTCCTCCAGCGTCATCCGCTGCAGCATCGCCTCCGCGCGCTCGCGTGCCTCGGCCTCGGTGACGATTTTCGCCTCTTTGGCAACGACCGGTGCAGCCGCAAGCGGAGCCAGCGACGACGTCAGGGCCAGAGCGAGTACCATTCGGGAAAGGCGCAAGGTCGATTACTCCATTGGAATGCTGATCAGCATACTTGTGCACGCGCACTATCGCGGTTTCGCGTATTTGACAGCGCTGTATCCGACGCGCGGATAGCGGAAACGAAAAAAGGCGACGCTTGCCGCGCCGCCTTTCTCCAATCCGTCGCGGGTACGCGAGAGCGCCGCGATCAGGCGGCCGCGTCGAGTCCGTAAGCGGTGTGCAGCACGCGCACGGCCAGTTCGGTCTCATCGGTGTCGATCAGGACCGAGACCTTGATCTCGCTGGTCGAGATGGCGATGATGTTGATGCCGCGATCGGCCAGCGTCTTGAACATCGTCGCCGCGACGCCCGCGTGGCTGCGCATGCCGACGCCGACGACGCTGATCTTCGCCACGTTGCCCTCGGCGATCATGCGGTAGTAGCCGATGGCTTCCTTGCGCTCTTCCAGCAGCGCCTGCGCGCGGGCGAGGTCGGCCTGCGGGACCGTGAAGGTCACGTCGGTCTCGCCTTTGTCCTTGGCAACGTTCTGGATGATCATGTCGACGTTGATGTTCGAATCCGCGAGCGGCGCGAAGATCGACGCCACCGCGCCCGGACGGTCGGCGATGCGGGTCAGGGTGATCTTGGCTTCGTTCTTGTCGGCAGCGATGCCGGTGATCAGCTGGCGTTCCATGTCGCTTCCTTCAAGCTCTTCGTCACTGACGATCAGGGTTCCGGGGATGGTATCGGCGGCGGGCGCGTTCTCGTCGATGAACGAGGACAGCACCTGCACGCGCACGTTCTCCTTCATGGCGAGGGAGACCGAGCGGGTCTGCAGCACCTTGGAGCCGACCGAAGCCAGTTCCAGCATTTCCTCATAAGTCACCAGCGGCAGCTTGCGCGCCTTGGCGACGATGCGCGGGTCGGTGGTGTAGACGCCGTCGACGTCGGTGTAGATATCGCAGCGGTCTGCCTTCACCGCCGCCGCCACGGCCACGGCCGAAGTGTCCGAGCCGCCGCGCCCCAGCGTGGTGACGCGATTGTCCGGCGAGACGCCCTGGAAACCGGGGATCACCGCGATCTGGCCCGATGCCATCGAGGCGATCAGCGCCTCGGCGTCGATGTCCTCGATGCGGGCCTTGGCGTGGGCGTCGTCGGTCTTGATCGGCACCTGCCAGCCCAGCCACGAGCGCGCCTTGCAGCCCATCGACTGCAGCGTCAGCGCCAGCAGGCCGGACGTGACCTGCTCGCCCGAGGCGACGACGACGTCGTATTCGGCAGGATCGTAGAGCGCATCGGCTTCACGGCAGAAGTTGACGAGGCGGTCGGTCTCGCCCGCCATCGCGGAGACGACCACGGCCACTTCGTGCCCGGCTTCCTGCTGGCGTTTGACGATACCCGCCACGCGCCGGATGCGCTCGGACCCGGCCATGGAAGTGCCGCCGAATTTCATCACGATACGTGCCAAGGCGCCGTTGCTCCCCTGCGTAAAAGACCCGCGCGGGGTGCGCGAGTGTGGATAAGAGTCGGCGGCGCTGTTAGGGGGGGATCATGGACAATGCAACTGCCTCTCTTCCCGCTTCGCGCGCAACAATCGATCCGAAGGAGGCCGCGCACTTCGGCGCCCTCGCCGCCGAGTGGTGGGACCCGAAGGGCACTTCGGCGATGCTGCACAAGCTGAACCCGGTGCGCCTCGGCTTCATCCGCGAGGCGATCGACGGGCATTTCGGCACCGATTCGCGCGGTCTGAAGCCGCTGGCGGGCAAGCGCGCGCTCGACGCCGGATGCGGCGCGGGCCTGCTGTGCGAGCCGCTGGCGCGCATGGGCGCGGCGGTGACGGGCGTGGACGCCGCACCCGAAAACGCCGCCGCCGCGCGCGCCCATGCCGAGGCGGGCGGGCTGGCCATCGACTACCGCGCGGGCGAACTGGGCTCGCTGGGCCTGACCGGCTACGACCTCGTCTGCTCGCTGGAGGTGATCGAGCACGTCACCGACAAGGCCGCGTTCATCGGTGACCTGTCCGCTGCGCTGGCGGACGATGGACTGATGATCCTATCGTGCCCCAACCGCACCGCCCGCTCTCGCGTGTTGCTGGTGGAGGCGGCGGAGCGGCTCGGCCATGTTCCGAAGGGCACGCACGAATGGAGCCAGTTCGTGACGCCTGAGGAACTGCGCGAGCTTGCGGATGGCGCCGGGCTGGAACTGGGCATGCCGCGCGGGATCGCATGGTCGCCGCTCAAGGGGCTGCACCTGTCGGACGATCTGGCGCTGAACTTCATCGCGACGGCGCGGAAGAAGTAAGCCACCCACTCATGCGCAAGGTTGCGCGAAATTAACCCGTCATCCCCGCGAAGGCGGGGACCCATCTGATGACGGCTCAACAGGCACTGTCAGGAGATGGGTTCCCGCCTTCGCGGGAATGACAGCAATAAAACTCGCGCGGAGTGGGCCTCTCACCGCGCCAGCACCCCCTCGATCGCCGCCACGGCCTTCGCCTCGCGCTCGCCCCAGGTTCCGGCGATGCGTACGAAGGTCACCCCGGCACGCACCAGCATGTCCTCGGCCAGCGCGGCGAAGCGGGCGCGGGTGTCATCGGTCCCGAAAAAGCGGGTGCCGTCCTCCTGCCAGGGCACATCGGGCTCGAACAGCAGGTAGAGGTCGGCCTTGGGATAGGCCAGCAGGGCTTCGGGTACTTCGCCGAACAGCATCTGCGCCCAGGCGGCGGTCATCAGCTGGTCGGTGTCGAACAACAGGACCGGCGCGCCGTCGTCGTCCGACAGCGCCCGGCGATTGTGCCGGGCCTGCCCCTCGGCGATGACGAGAAGGTCGGTCATCGTCAGGTCGATGCCGTTTTCCTCGCAGTAGGTGCGGCCATATTCGGGCACGAACGGCCAGCCGCGCGTGACGAGCAGGCGCTCGCACAGCACCGACTTGCCGGTGCTCTCGGCGCCGTGGAGGCAGACGGTCTTCATGCCTGCGTCCTGTAGGCGGCGATCCATTCCCGCAAGGCCAGCACCGACATCAGGAGAAATACGACGTAAAGCCCCGCCGTCGCCCACAAGTCCTTGTGAACATAGACCGCGATGGACGCGATATCGACGGCGATCCACAAGACCCAGTTCTCTATACGGCGAAACGCGAGCAGGATCTGCGCGGCGATGCTGGCCCCGGCAATCGCGGTGTCGGCGTAAGGCAGCGACGCATCGGTAAAGCGGTGCATCACCCAGCCGAGGTTGAGCGCCAGCGCCGCCGTCGCCGTCAACCAGACGACGCGGCTGAGGTTGCTCAGCAGGCGAACGGGCACGCGGTCGTCGCCCTCGCCGCCGGTTTTCGCCGCGCGCAGCCAGAGCACCCAGCTCCACCCCTGCGCGACGAAGAAGAAGACCTGCAGCCCCGCCTCGCCGTAGAGCTTCGCCTCGAAGAACACGGCGACGTAGAGCGCCACCATGGCCATGCCGAACGGATAGTTCCACACGCTGCGCCGCACCAGCAGCGCAATGTTGGCAAGACCGAGCGCGGCCGCGATCCATTCGACGGTGTTCATCGGAGCGGCTCCCGAATCAGGCCCCCGATCAGACGAACGCCGCCGCCCATTCCGGCTCCTTGAAGCCGACGAGGATGCCGCCGGGATGTTCCACCACAGGCCGCTTGATCATGCTGGGATTGGCGGCCATCAGCGCAGTCGCCTTCTCGGCGTCGAGGTCGGCCTTGTCGGCATCGGGCAGCTTGCGGAAGGTGGTCCCGGCGCGGTTCAGCACCTTGTCGAGCCCGGCGGCGTCGATCCACGCCGCGAGCTTTTCCGGGTCCGCGCCTTCCTTCTTGTAGTCGTGGAACGTGTACGCGATCCCCTTCGCGTCAAGCCAGACACGCGCCTTCTTCACCGTGTCGCAGTTGGGGATGCCGTAGAACTCGATCGCCATGCCGTACCTATCGCCCTGAAACGCAGGCACAAGTTACGGTAAGGAGCCTGCTTCACGCGCGGCGATACACCAAGCCGCGCGCGATGCATACCGGCAAGAACATGAGGCCGATCAGCCCGGCAGCCTTGCCTTCATGTCGAAGCGCTGCACCTTGGGCATGTCGCACGTGTAGAGCGTGTAGCTCTCGTAATATTCCTTCATGCCGCGACGCTGGACCATGAGATGCTCGGCATTGCGCGCCCAGGCGGCGGCGTACTCCGCGCTCTCCCATTCCGACATCGACAGCACTTCGCCGTCGTCCGCCGTATAGCTGCGGAACAACAGGAATCCCGGCTGCTCGGCGGCCATCGCCTCCATGGCGACGGCGTCGTGGATATAAGCGTCAACGTCGATGTCGGCGCGCTTGCGGTTGCGGAAAAGGACAAGGAACATTTGCGCTCCCTGCATCGCCGCAATCGGTTGTACAAGTGATCAAAAGCGCCATTGTGACCTGCGATTTGTCCCGCTTCGGGAAGATCGCAGCCGCTTCGACCACAATCAGCGCTCCACTGGACAAATCGCGCGATTCCCGACAAGGCGCGAGGCACCATGAGCATGAACAGCTTCGGCCGCCTTTTCCGCTTCACCACCTGGGGTGAAAGCCACGGACCCGCCATCGGCGCCGTCGTCGACGGGTGCCCGCCCGGCCTCGCGATCGACGAAGGCGTGATCCAGCCCTTCCTCGACGCACGCCGCCCCGGCCAGTCGAAGTTCACCACCCAGCGGCAGGAGCCGGACCAGGTCCGCATCCTCTCGGGCGTGTTCGAAGGACGCACCACCGGCACCCCGATCAGTCTGATGATCGAGAACGTCGACCAGCGTTCCAAGGACTATTCCGAAGTCGCCGTCGCCTATCGCCCCGGTCATGCCGACTACGCCTATGACGCCAAGTACGGTTTCCGCGACTATCGCGGCGGCGGGCGCTCCTCGGCGCGCGAGACCGCCAGCCGCGTGGCGGCGGGCGCGGTGGCGCGGCTAGTGATCCCCGAGGTCAAGATCCTCGCCTACGTCTCCGAGATCGGCGGCGACATGATCGATCCGGGCAAGTTCGACGAGGCCGAGATCGCCAACAACCCGTTCTTCTGCCCCGACGCGGCCGCTGCGGCGCGCTGGGAGAAGATCGTCGATGACGCGCGCAAGAGCGGCTCGTCGGTCGGCGCGGTGGTGGAATGCTATGCCAGCGGCGTGCCCGCAGGCTGGGGCGCCCCGCTCTACGCCAAGCTCGACGCGGATCTCGCGGCCGCGATGATGGGCATCAACGCGGTCAAGGGCGTCGAGATCGGCGACGGCTTCGCCGCCGCGCGCCTCTCCGGCGAGCAGAACGCCGACCCGATGCGCCCGAATGCCGAAGGGCCGGACGGCGCGCCGGAGTTTCTGGCGAACCACGCGGGCGGCATCGCGGGCGGCATCTCCACCGGCCAGCCGGTGACCTGCCGCGTGGCGTTCAAGCCGACCAGTTCGATCCTCACTCCGCAAGCGACCATCAACCGCTCCGGCGAGGCGACCGAGATGTTCACCAAGGGCCGCCACGACCCCTGCGTCGGCATCCGCGGCGTGCCGGTGGTCGAGGCGATGATGGCGCTGGTGCTGGCCGATCACAAGCTGCTCCACCGCGGCCAGTGCGGTTGAGTGGGCCGAATCCTCCCTGTTGCGAAGCAATGGGGAGGTGGCAGCCCGCAGGGCTGACGGAGGGGTCGTGGGGG
>NZ_BAAILP010000337.1:15648-16146 GCF_054589055.1 Novosphingobium sp. 11B
CCTACAAGGTCGCCGCCCGCCACAAGGTGCCCGTCGTCGTCGTCAGCAACAGCGCGATCCGAGTCCCGCAAAATGCGCTGATCTCCCGCAAGGTGGTCAGCGACGCCTTCGACGCGGCGGACGACTGGATCGTGGAGAATACTGACGCCGCAACGGTGGTGATCACCGCCGATATCCTCCTCGCGGACCGCTGCCTCAAGCTGGGCGCCAGCGTGGTTGCTCCCAACGGCAGGCCTTTCACCACCAGTTCGATCGGCAGCGCCATCGCCACCCGCGCGATCATGGCGGACTTGCGCGCGGGCGGAGACATCGTCGGCGGGCCGCCGCCGTTCGCGAAGCAGGACCGCTCGCGGTTCCTCTCGGCGCTGGACGAAGTGCTGGTGCGGCTGCTGAGGTCGTCGTCCCGGACTTGATCCGGGACCGCTGGCAAATCTTCAGGCGGTAGCTTGCGGGTGCGCGCGGCAAGGTGGGCTGGTCACGGCCAGCGGTCCCGGATCA
>NZ_BAAILP010000338.1:0-834 GCF_054589055.1 Novosphingobium sp. 11B
CTCGGGACCGAAGCGTTTTTCGAGCCCGATGATGCCCAGACAGGATCGATAGCCCTGTTCGGGATGGGGCTTTGCCTCGATGACCTTCTCGACCAGCAAGGATAGCATCGGCCCGATCCGGCCTGCCTCCTGCCGGATTTTCGCCAGCGTCCATTCGCCGTAGCGCCGGTGGCTGGATGGCATGTGCTCGGGGACGGTGGTGTGCCGGCCATTGCCGCTGCTGCGCAGGTGCACAGCAATGCGCTCGCCTCCCAGGAAGATCTCGACGGTACTGGCAGTGAACCGGGCTTCGACCTCGCGGCGCGCGAAGCGGTGCGGAACAGAGTAATGATGTCGCTCGATCGCGATATGGTAATCGAGCCCGACGCGGCAGCGACGCCATTCGGCATGAACCCACGGCTCTGCCGGCAGCGGCTTGAGGTTTGGAACATCGACTTCGTTGAACAACTGGCGGCGCGTCTTGCCAAACTGGCGCAGCACGCGCCGGTCATTGAGATCGGCAAGGCACTCGGCGATCGCCGCGTTGACCTCCGCTAGGCTGTAGAAGATTCGGTTACGCAAGCGGCCTAATAGCCAGCGCTCGACGATACCGACGCAGGCTTCGACCTTGGCCTTGTCCCGCGGCTTGCGCGGCCGCGTCGGCAGGATCGCCGTACCATAATGCCGCGCCATGTCGGCGTAGCTGCGGTTCACCTGAGGATCGAAGTGACACGCCTTGATCACCGCCACCTTGGCGTTGTCGGGCACCAGCAACTGGGGAACGCCGCGGAAGAAGGCGAAGGCGGCGTTGTTGCCCGCGATCCAATCGGGAAACTGCTCGGTCCATGTCGCCAG
>NZ_BAAILP010000339.1:0-299 GCF_054589055.1 Novosphingobium sp. 11B
ATTGTTACGCTGGCAAAGTCGCTTTCAGGCATGGGCCTGCCCTTCGCGCTGACGCTGCTGCGCCCCGACCTCGACGTCTGGAGCCCCGGCGAGCACAACGGCACGTTCCGTGGCAACAACCACGCTTTCGTCACCGCCACTGCCGCCTTGCGCGAGTTCTGGGCCGATCCGGCCTTCACCGACGCGGTGGCACGGCGCGGCGGCATCCTCGAACGGCGGCTTGAACGCATGGCCGAGCGCCATGGCCTGACCACACGCGGGCGCGGCATGATGCGCGGCATCAACGTCGGCAGCGGCGA
>NZ_BAAILP010000340.1:0-17506 GCF_054589055.1 Novosphingobium sp. 11B
CAGCCAGGCCAAACTGAGCGCTGTCGCCCGGCAACTCAACGAACGACCAAGGAAAACGCTCGAATACCAAACACCCGCCGAGCGTTTCCAAGCTTGTGTTGCCGCCACCCGTTGAACCCACCCCCCTTTGCGGACATAAACGCCCTCGATTATTTTGGTCGCGCCATTTGGAGGTGAGCGTGCAGATCAGCCCAGAATTCATCACTTGGCAGCGCATAAGACTTTGGGGCTGTATTATAGCGGCGATCGTCGTTCTGGTGGAATTGGCGATTAGATAACGTCCGCCTTCACCCTTTTCGCCATTTCGGGCGGTGAGCGCTGCGCTCCATAGCGGCCTGTCCAGTGCCCGCCGCGCGCGAAGAAAACCCGCCTGACCGAACACGCCCCTTCTTTGCCGTTCACGCGTCAAATCCGGATCCTCAGGTGCAGACAGTCCGGTTCCACGGCAGTGCTAGCTCGATGGATAGTATCCGGCCGCACGCCATCATCTTGACACGCCCCGCCTTTCCCTTCAGGCAATAGTGCGCTGGCTTCGGCACCGGTCGTCCAAAAGATGCATGGCCCCTTCATCCTGGTTCTTTCACAAAGCCTCTTGGCCGACCCCAGCTATTCGCAGGTACACTTTGGTAAACCTGATGGCGCGCTCCCAAATGAACGAATGCGTTCAGATCACGGCGAACGTCATCAAGCTCACCAACGAGGTCCACGAACCGATCCATGACGGCATGATCGCGGGGCTCCCCGCAGTTACAGCGTGACCCTGCGTCCCGACGCGGCTGCGCTGATCCTCACGAAGGATCGCGCCAACTCAGGCGATAGGTCACCATAAAGCCGTCGTGGTCCGACAACACCGGGCCGTTGGGGCCACCGTCGAACAGGGCCTCGACCCGGATCGGGGTGATGCCCACGCCCTGCCCGCTCTCGAAGAACTGCAGGTCCTGCGTGTCCACCCACGGCTCGTCGCCATCCCAGGACATGCGCACGTCGCAGCCCGAGTTCGGCTCCATGCAGGCCCGGTGCACCAGTTCCATCGGCTGGTAGCGGGTGAAGTTCTCCCACCGCCCCTGCGAATGGCGCATGTTGAAATCGCCGCCGAAGACGATCGGGAAGCGATCGTCGTGGTTCTGCTCGATGAAGTGCGACGCCTCGTTCGCCTGCCGGGCGTGCGCCTCCAGATTGCGGAACAGCGGCGCGCGCGAGGCTCCGCGCGAATTCATGTGGGTATCGAACAGGTCCACCGGCACCGGCACGCCGGGCACCGCGATGCGCGCCTGCATCACGCCCTTGTTGGCAAGACAGTCGATCCCTGCGCAGGACCGCCGCCCATAGGCCTGGTGCCGCGTGAGCAGCACCGGATAGGACGATGCCACCACCAGTCCGCTCCCCGTCATCCGCATGCCGATCTCCCCGCGCCGCCAGTCCGCGCGGCCCGGCAGCTTGTCGCGGAACATCGTGGCATGCGGGGCGAGGCGCGTGGGTCCGTGGACGATGGCGGGATAGCCGGTCGCGAGGATCGCCTTCTTGGCGGCGCCGCTGAACACCTCCTGGAACATCACCACGTCCGGCGCCTTCCCCGCCGCGCGCAAGGCGGCAAGGTGCTCGCCAATGCGCCGCAGGTCGCCCTCACGCCCCGAACGCGCGGGCCAGCCCAGCCCCTCGACATTGTAGGTCAGGACCGAGAGCGTGGTGGTACGGGTCACCCCGTCGGGCGCCAGCTCCACGCGCGGGGCGGGGGCCTGCGCGGCTGTCATGTGGCGCAGCGGCGGCGCCGTGCCGCAACCGCTGAGGAGAATGAGGCAGAGCGCCGCCAGCACATGCCTTGTGGTCATCGTAAATGAGGCTCCGGTGAGCGTGAGGAAAAGTCAGCCTTGGGTGGATGGCAGCGTCAGCACCACCAGCAGGCCCGGCCCGTCCGGGCGGTCCTCCAGCCGGATCGTGCCGCCGAGCAGCGTCATCGCCTTGCTCGCGATCGAAAGACCGAGGCCACTGCCCGAACTTGCCGAACCGCCGTGCTCGAAACGCAGCAACAGCCGCTCACGCTCGGCGGCGGGCACGCCCGGACCGCGATCCCCAATGGTGACGATGAGCCGGTCTCCGCCGCGCACGATGGCGATGTCGAGATGGCCCCCGCCGCGCGCGTGCCGCAGCGCATTGCCGATCACCGCCGACAACGCGATCTGCAGCAGCGAAGCATCGCAGCGCCAGCGCACGATATGGTCGGGGATCACGCTCGCCTCGATCGCATCGGCAGGCAGTTCGATCAGCGCATCGGCGACGACTTCGGCCACCAGCGCATGAACGTCCACCGATCGCGCCGCCACCGAGGTGGCATTGAGCCGCGCCAGCGTCAGCATCCCGTCGACCAGGTGATTGGTGCGATCGACCATCGCCAGCAGGCGCACCACGTCCTCGCCCAGCGCGGCGGGCGCAAGGCGGCGCAGGACTTGCGCCTGTGCACGGATCGCGGCCAGCGGCGTGCGCAGTTCGTGCGCCACGTCGTCGGTGAAGGCCTGCTCCAGTTCATAGGCGTTCTCCAACCGGGCGAACAGCTTGTTGAGCGCCTCGATCAGCGGCTCCACATCGCGCGGCCATTCCTCGGGCTCCAGCGGCTGCAGGTCCGACAGCGAGCGTGCGCCCAGCGTCGAGGCCAGCCGCTCGACCTGCGACAGACTCTTGCGCAGCGTCCACCACAGCACCAGCATCGCCGCCAGCAGCAGCCCCAGCATCGGCAGCGCCAGTTCGCCGCTCAGCCGCGCGATCGAGAATTCGCGCATCGCCCCGCGCTCGGCCACGACGATCAGCAGGCGCGGATCGCGGCCGCGCATGCCGTAGCTGCGCCAGGCACCGCCCAGCGCCTGGAAATCGTGCAGGCCGGGCCGACGCGGCACCGCCGAGACCGGCGCTCCCCAACCCGACTGCGCGACCGGCCGGCCTTCCCAGAAGACGGTGAACATGCACGAATCGTAGGATGCCTGGAACGCCTGCGTCTCCTGCGTGGAGAGCAGCGGATCGCCGTCGACGCCGACCAGCCGGTCGTGCCGCACCAGAACGCCCGCAGCCAGATCGTCCTGCATCATCATGTAGAGCAGGCGCGAGGCGTTCACCAGCTGGGCGTCCGAAGCCCGCTCCACTTCGCGCAGGGCGACCGAGTAGAGCACCCCGCCGATCGCCAGCCCGGTCAGCGCCAGCAGCAGCAGCACCCGCCGGTACAGCTTCATCGAGAGCGAGGAGCGCCGCCTCTTCATGCGTCCTGCCCGCCCACCATGTAGCCGAGGCCGCGCGCGGTGCGGATGAAGTCCTTCCCGAACTTGCGGCGCAGGGCGGAAACCGCGACTTCGACGGTGTTTGATTCGGCCCAGTTGTCCTGATCGTACAACTCGGCCTCGAGATCGGCCTTCGACACGAAGCGGCGGCTGCGGCGCATCAGCAGCGCGAGCACGCGGAACTCCTTGGCGGTCAGCGGCACGTCCTGTCCGTCCAGCGCGGCGACATGGCCAGTGAAGTCCAGCGTGACACGGCCGACCTCGATGCTGTCGTTCTGCCGCCCGTCGCGGCGGCGCAACTGCGAGCGGATCCGCGCGGCCAGTTCCTCAAGGTCCACCGGCTTGACCACGTAGTCATCCGCGCCCGCGTCCAGCCCGGCGACGCGCTGCTGGGTGCGGTCGAACGCGGTGACGATGATCACCGGCGTCGCGTCGTGCGCGTCGCGCAGATCGCGCAGCACCTCCAGCCCCGAGCCGTGCGGCAGGCCGATGTCGAGCAGGATTACGTCGTAATCGTTGCTGCGCGCGGCAGCGAACACATCATCCCCGCGCGTGAAGAGATCGACCACGTAGCCTTCCAGCTCCAGCGCCCGCCGGATTGCCGGGCCAAGGTCGGCATCATCTTCCGCAAGCAGCAGGCGGGGCAACGCGAAAGCTCCGGCAGGGAGGAGGGAAAGGCGTAGAAACCGCCCGAATTCGGTTCCGGACTACGCCGGGAATCGGGGCTCGTCAAATCGCACGCAGGCCGAATTACAACGCGCCGCGCGCATCAGCTTCGCATCAGGTTGGGAGACTAGAGGCCCGATCCCGGGCCGCGTTGCAGGCACCGGACCACGAGGGTGCCCCAGACTTAGCGCAACATGGCTACAGAACTATGACGATCCATACCTCACCTGACCGAATTACCATTTTCTCTCCTTTCGATGCGACGCTCGGGCGGGGCGCGGCGCAGCGACGGTGCGCGCTGGCGCCGTGCGTGGCGCTGATCGGATGCGACGGGTCGGGCAAGTCCACCCTCGCCCGCGACCTGACCGCGCTGCTCGGCCGCGAAGGGCCGACGCGCTCGATGTACCTCGGGCTCGGCACCGGCGACCTCGGCCGCCGGATCGGGCGCATCCCGCTCGTCGGCGCACTGGCCGAGAAATTCCTGACCGGCAAGGCCGACAAGGCCCACGCCGCGCCGGACAAGCGCCTGCCGGGACTGGCGACGGCGCTGGCGATGTTCGGTTTCTCGCTGGCGCGCAGGCGGCGGTTCGAAAGAGTGCTCGCCTTCCGGCGGCGCGGCATCCGGGTGGTGACCGACCGCTATCCGCAGGCCGAACTGGCGGGCGGGTTCGACGGTCCGGGCCTGGCGTGGACGCGCCGGGGATCGGCTTTGGTCGAGCGCCTCGCCGCGCGCGAACGGCAGCTCTACGAGGACATGGCGGCCTATCGCCCGACGCTGGTGATCCGCCTCAACATCGATGTCGAGACGGCGCTGGGCCGCAAGTCGGACCACACCCGCGCGCCGCTGGAACGAAAACTGGCGGTGATGCCGACGCTCAAGTTCGGCGGCACGCATATCGTCGACGTGGACGCGACGCGGCCTTATCCCGAAGTGCTCGCCACCGTGCTCGCGCTGATCCAGGTCGAGGCACCGGCGGCATGACCCGGGTTCCTCCGCTGATCGCCGTGATCGGCTGCGACGGCTCGGGCAAGTCCACGCTGACGCAGGAACTGCAGGCATGGCTGGGGCAGCGACAACCCACCGTCACCTGCCACCTCGGCAAGCAGTCCGGCAACATCGGCCGCCTGATCGCGCGGCTGCCGCTGCTGGGCGGCAGGCTCGACAAGTCGATCCATGCAACGGCGCGCAAGGCGCAGGGCGAAAAAGGCCCGGGGCTTGGCGCGGCACTGGTGATCTACGCCTTCTCGCTGCGCCGCCTGCTCCGCTTCCACCGGATGATGCGGCTGCGCGGCGAAGGCCGCACGATCATCGCCGACCGCTTTCCGCAGCTGGAGATCCCCGGCCCAATGGACGGCCCCGGCCTTGCCGCAGCGCGCCCCGGCGGCCTCGTCGGCATGCTGGCGGCATCGGAGCGGCGCATGTTCGAGACGATGACGCAGCAATCGCCCGACCTCGTGCTCCGGCTCAACGTCTCGCTCGACGTCGCCGCCACGCGCAAGCCGGACCACCGCTTCACCTCGCTGGCGCGCAAGATCGCCGACGTGCCGCGCCTGCGCTTCGGCACTGCGCCGGTCGTCGAACTGGACGCCGAAGCGCCGCTGGAACAGGTGATCTCCCGCGCCAAGGTGGCGGTGAACGCGCTGCTGATCGCACACGAAGGCGGCCTCCCTTTCGTCGGAGCCGCAGCATAGAACAATGGCAAGCCTACCCATGAAACGCTGGTTCTCGGACGGGGTGTTCCGCACCATCGTTCGCAATGCGTCCTACCTCGCTTCGGGCAAGATCGGCGGCGCGCTGCTCGGCCTGATCGCGCTCGCCTGCGCAGGGCGCGGCATGGCGCCCGCGCTGTTCGGAACGCTCGTGCTCATCCACTCCTACGCCAATGGCGTAGGCGCCGTGGTCAAGTTCCAGACGTGGCAGTTCATCGTGCGCTATGGTGCGCCCGCGCTCGAGCGCGGCGATACCGCAACCTTGCGCGACGTCACCGGATTTGCGGTCGGCCTCGATCTCGCCAGCGGACTGATCGGCCTTGCGGGGGGCCTGTTGCTGCTGCCCCATGCCGCCGGATGGTTCGGCATCGGCGCCGAGAACCTGAACATGGCGATGCTCTACTGCACGCTGATCCCGACGATGACGGCGGCGACCCCCACCGGCATTCTCAGGGTGTTCGACAGGTTCGACCAGATCGCGCTGCAACAGCTGGTGACCCCGCTTGTGCGCGCGTTCGGTGCCGCTTTGTCCTACCTGTGCGGCTTCGGCTTCACCGGTTTCGTGCTGACCTGGTACATCGCCGACTTGTCCGGCGACTTGTGCCTGTGGGCGCTTTCCATCCGCGAACTGCGCCGCCGCCGGATGACCGACGCACTGCGGCCCGGCCTGTTCGGCCCGGCACGGCGCCTGTCCGGCGCCTGGGGCTTCGTGTGGACCACCAATGTCGCGCACTCGATCTGGGCGGCATGGGGGCCGGTCAGCAACCTCGTCGTCGGCGCCCTGCTCACCCCCGCCGCCGCAGGCCTGTTCAAGATCGCCGCGACGTTCTTCGATTCCGCCAGCAAGCCCGCCGAACTCCTCTCGCGCAGCTTCTATCCCGAGATCATGCGGCTCGATCCCAGTAGCCGCCACCCGTGGCAGCTGGCCGTGCGCAGCGCGCTGATTTCCGGCGCGATCGCCGTGGTGGTCCTGCTGATCGTGTCGATCGGCGGCGAACCGGTGATCGACCTCGTGTTCGGCAAGCGCTATGTCGAGGCTTACGACCTGCTCCAGCTCATGACCGCGTCGCTGGTCGTGGCGATGGCGGCTTTCCCACTGGAATCGCTGCTTTACATGGCCGGGCGCGAACGCTCCGCGTTGGTGGCGGAAGGTACGGCGGCGTTGGGCTATGCGATGCTGCTGGTCGTGCTGATCCACCTGTTCGGACTGTGGGGCGCGGGTCTGGCCTACGTTGCCGGGGTGTGCCTCAAGACCGCGTTCATGCTGGTGCCGACGCTGTCGGCCTATCGCGGCCGTCACGCTCTGCCGCACGGCGGGCAAGCGGGGGCGGCGGCATGAGCACCCTTGCCCCGTACCCCCCCGAAATTCTTGACGCCCTGTTCGAGGCCGTAGAGATGGACGACGTCGTCGACCCCGTGGTCAGCCTGCCCGACCCGATCCCCGTCGCTTGCGGAGAGGCTGACATGCGCCGCTGCCTGGACTTGTGCGTACAATTCTGGCGCGAAGGCGCGAACCGGGCGGACTTGCGCGCGCTGACCGCCACGCTGCTGCTGACCGGCGATCTGCCGTCCGACGCGCGGCGGCGCTACAAGCTGATCCGCGCACGCTACAAGCACTTGCGCTTCGCCCTCGTCCTCTACGGCAGGAACCACCGCGCCCCGCTGCTGTTCCGCGCGACGGTGGCGGTGATGGGACACCTGCAAGACTCCTACCGCAACGGGCGCCGAACGGCGGTGCTGGGCTATGCGCTGCTGCTGCGGGTACTGCTGATGCGCTCCGTGTGGATCGCCGTACAGCGCGAAGTCGCGGGTGTGCGGCTGGACGGCGCCGAAGGGTTCCTGCGCTTCCGCCGCGCCGAAGTCGGCCGCCTCAGGCTATGGCTGGGCGGGGGGCTGGGCGAGGCCAAGCTGACCGCGCACCGCTTCCACGCCATGCGCAAGATCATCAGCCGTCAGGTCTCGTTCTACGACACCATGCGCACGCTGGAACCCGACGAGAGGATATTCCGCATGTCTCGCTTCCTCAGCGCGATCAATGGGCTGATGGGCAGCCTTCACGACGATCTGGTCGAGGAATCGGTCGCCGGGCGCAATGACTACCACCGCGACGAATTCCGCGTGCCCCAAGACATCCGCGACCGCCTGAGCAGCCTGACTCGGGCCTACCCAAACTGATCCTGCCCCGGGCAACACCACCGGTGGGGCCGAGAGGAATCTCGCAAAATCGAAGCTAGGGGAAGCTGGAGATTTTGCATGAAGAAGTCGAAGTTCATGCGGAAGTCGATCGTATTCGCGCTGCGGCAGGCTCAAATCCTTGACGGATGTTCTAATCCGGGCAGGCATGGCGGCCCTTGTTCAATGGCTTGTCCTCGCGGTCACCAGACGGCGCGGCCAAGGCAGCGGTTAACGTTGCACCACATGTCCTTTCGGTCTCCGACCGAAAATCATGCTGACAATCTCGATGTCCCCGATTGCCGCGAGGCCCCGCGCTGGTCTATGCGCGGGGTCATGCACTTTCACCGAAAATCGGGCTGAGGCGGCATGCCGCGCGTAGTCGACCATGACGAGCGCCGACTGCAGATCGCCCAGGTCGTGGACCAGTTGGTCTACGAACAGGGGGTGCAGGCAGTCACGATCCGCGAAGTCGCCTCCCGCGTTGGATACAGCACAACGGTCGTTTCGCACTATTTCAGCAGCAAGCTGGAAATGCTGGTCTTCACCCATCAGGTCGCGCGCCGGATGGCCGAGGGGCTGATCGACGAGGCTGTCCGCACCAACCGCCCCCTGCTTGAGACGCTGGAAGAGCTGCTGCCGACCACCGAGGAGCGCTGGCGCAACTGGCACACCTGGTTCGCCTTCTGGGGCATGGCACCGGCCGAACCCGATGTGACACGCGAATGGCGCGAAGGCACCAGCAACGCGCACCATCTGTTCCTGCGCCTTATCAAGAGCGCTCAGGACGCGGGGCAATTTCCCGAAGCCGTCGACTGCGTTCTGGCCGCGACCCGCATCCAGATTCTCGTCAACGGGATAGCTTCGCTCGTGTCGCAGGATCGGGCCGGTTGGCCGCCCGAGCGCCAGAAGCAGACCCTGCGCGACCTGCTCCAGAGCGTTTTCCCGCTCCACTGAGGGCGCTTCGCCACTCTCCCGTCTGAGCGCCGCTGCGGCGGCCTTACCGGCGTGCGCCGCCTCGCCAAAGTGCGAGGTGCGGCCGCCGATTCTTTATGCAAATTCGTTGTACAACAAAACGACATAAAGATGTCTGCCGGGTATCGGCAGGCAAACGTGGAGAATTGAGGCGCGGCAAAATCACCCGAAAATCGGGAGCGCGCTTTGGGAGAGGGGAGAAAATGGTCAGTTTCTTGTATACCCGCACGGCCGCGTGCGCGATTGCCGCCTGCCTGGTCACCACCGGTCTGCTCACCGCTGCGCCGGTTCGCGCACAGGATAGTTCCGCCGACACCACGCCCCATGAAGGGCTTCAGGAAATCGTCGTGACCGCGCAGAAGCGGTCCGAGAATATCCAGTCGGTCCCGATTGCGGTCACCGCCGTCACCGGCGAGGCGATCGAGAACCTCAAGGCGGTCGATCTAAAGGGCCTGCAGGGGACCATCCCCAACCTCCAGATCAACAACTTCACCAACACGCCCAACAGCGCGGTCTTCACCATCCGCGGCATCGGTGTCGTCGAGCCCGATCCGTTCGCCGGCAACACCGTATCGATCGTACAGGACGGCGTTCCGCAATACTTCTCGATGGGCGCGCTGCTCGATCTGTTCGACGTTGATCGGATCGAAGTGCTGCGCGGCCCGCAGGGCACTCTGTTCGGGGCCAATACCACGGGCGGCGTCGTCAACGTGATGACGCGCCAGCCCACCGGCGAATTCGGCGTTCGCGGCGAGGTCACCTACGGCAACTGGAACCGCCTGGACATCAAGGCCGCCGTGGATGCGCCAATCATCGACGGCATTCTCGCGGGCAAGATTTCCGCGATGCACACGCAGCGCGACGGTTTCTATACCAACATCGTAGACGGCTCCGACATGGGTCACCGCAACGTCACCGTGCTGCGCGCCTATTTGCGCTACACGCCCACCGACGACATCGACGTGACGCTGAGCGGCGAATATGGCCGCGCGCGCAACGGATCGCCGGTTATCGTCAACGGCTCGACCGGGCCGGACTACGCGATTTTCGTCCCCGCCGGGACGATGACGACCAACCAAGTCCTGCCGATGTACGCATCGCCCTGCGCTTCCGATGCGACACCTTGCCGTGCGCCGAGCAAATACTACAGCGCGCGGGACTTCGGCCCCGACCTCAGCAACATGGACAATTACCGCGCCACGCTGACCGCCAACATCAGCAACACGCCCCTGGGCGATATCACCGCGATCACCGGCTACAAGAGCTTCCATCTGGAGGAGTTTACCGACAACGACGCCGTCGTCGGCCTGGGCATCGACACCTTCCGCGGCACCCGGGGCTGGCAGTTCAGCCAGGAGCTGCGCACCGCCGCCGATCTCACGGACGCGATCAAGCTGCAGGCGGGCGGCTTCTACATGAAGACGCACTACGACCACTTCAACAGTGTCCGGCTCGAAGCCTTCGCTCCGGGGCTGCGCCAGAACCTGCTCCAGGATCAGGACAACTGGTCCGGCTCGCTGTTCGCGCAGACTTACGTGGACCTGACCGACCAGCTGCGCGTGCAGGCCGGCATCCGCTACACCCACGAGACGACCGAGATGGTCGCCGGGACGGACAACTACTACAACCCCGACGGCATCGGCCTTTACTGCACGCACGAAGGCAGCTGCGGCGACGTCCTGCTCGGCGGTTTCCGCGCCCGTGGCAAGCGTTCGTGGGACAATATCGGCTGGAAGCTGGGCATCGACTACAAGGTCACGCCCGACACGCTGCTCTACGCCTCGTGGGCGCGCGGGTTCAAGTCGGGCGGTTTCGTCGGCCGTCTGGGCCAGGCGTCGGACATCGGCCCGTTCAACCCGGAAAAGGTCGATACGTTCGAAGTGGGCGCGAAGACCGATCTGTTCGACCGCCGCCTGCGCCTCAATCTCGCGGGCTTCTACACCAACTACCGCGACATGCAGGTGGCGCAGAACTACATCCTGCCCGACGGCACGACGATCGGCACCTCGATTTTCAACGCGGCCAAGGCCGAGATCAAGGGCTTTGAACTTGAAGCGACCGCCCTGCCCTTCGACGGACTGACTTTCACCGGTTCGCTCGCCTACCTCGATGCCAAGTACAAGACGTTCGATTTCCTCGACCCGGGCGGCGCGATCGTCGATCTCAGCGGGCGGCCGCTGCAGAACTCGCCCAAGTGGTCGGCATCTGCGGGGGCGACATATGAAACCGCCGTCGGTGGCGGCAAGGCGCGGGCCAACGTTCTTTATACGTACACCGACACCAAGCTGCTGCAGGGGCTGCAAGGGCAACCACTCGTCCACATCCAGCCCACGCACTTCGTCAATGCGACCATTGGCTGGTCTCCCGATGACGGCCGGTGGACGCTGGAAGCCTGGGTGCGCAACCTTGCCAACAATCACTACGTCGAAGCGGTCACGAACAACCCCGGCCTGTTCAACCAGGTCTCCTACACCTCGCCGCGCGAGTACGGCGTGACCTTCAAGTTCGACCTGTGAAGCGTCTCGCGGAGCAGGGGTGCGCGACATGACCGTGTGCGCGCAATGGGACTATGTCATCATCGGTGCCGGGTCGGCAGGTTCGGTGCTGTCCGAGCGCTTGTCCCGCAATCCCGCGCACCGCGTGCTTCTGGTGGAAGCCGGCGGCGAGAACGCCTCGCTGCTGGTCGACATGCCCAAGGGGATCGCCAAGCTGGTCAACAGCCCTGAACACACCTGGGCCTATCAGATGGCCGATCGGCGCTACCCGGAAAGCCAGGTGCCCGAAGTGTGGATCCGGGGACGCGGCCTTGGCGGGTCGTCGGCGATCAACGGCATGATCTGGAGCCGGGGCGAAGCGCACGACTACGACGACTGGGCCGCCATGGGCTGCACAGGCTGGAACGCTGCCAGCATGACCGAGGCGTATCGGGCGCTGGAGGACCACGCGCTCGGCGGCAGTGATATGCGGGGTGCAGGCGGTCCGGTGCGGATTACGCCGGGCGACATCCGCTATCCCCTGACCGACGCGATCATCGCCGCCGGCAAGGGGATGGGGCTCACCGAAACTGAAGACCTCAACGCGACGCCAGGCGACCGGATCGGCTACTACAGTCACAACATCCGCAGGGGCCGGCGCGAAAGCGGCGGGAGGGTGTTCGTGTCGCAGGCGCGCAAGCGCAAAAACTTCGAGCACAGGCTGCACACGCTGGCCCGGCGGATGATCATCGAGAACGGCCGCGTGACCGGCGTGGAACTCCAGCGGGACGGCCGACCACCCTGGGTCGAGCAGGTCCGTGGCGAAGTCATCGTATGCTGCGGCACGATCGAAAGCCCGCTGCTGCTCGAACGCTCGGGCATCGGCAGCGGCGCCCGCCTGAAAGCCGCCGGCCTTGCCCCGCTCGTCGAAAGTCCGGCGGTGGGCGAGAAGATGCGCGAGCACTTGTCCTACGCGATGCCTTACCGGATGACGAAACCGGCCGGGATCAGCCAGCGATACCACGGTATCGGCCTGGTCGGCTCAGTGCTGCGCTACGTCTTCAGCCGCAGCGGCGTGATGGCCAACGGGCCGTGGGAAGTGGGCGCGTTCTGCAACGTGGCGCACCCGCAGGGACGAACCGATCTGCAGCTCTACCTTGGTGGCTATGCGTTCGCGCTCAGCGAGGACAATCACCCGGTTCCGCTGGGCAAGGTCGATCGCCAGCCGGGGATCTCCGTCTATGGGCAGCTTCTTCAGCTGACCAGCGAAGGCAGCGTGCACGCCGCCTCGCCCGATCCGCAGGGTAGGCCGGTGATCCACGCCAACTGGCTCGACACCGAATACGACCGCAAGGCCGCGATCGCGAGCGTGCGCTACATGCGCCGCTTCATGGCGCAGCCCGCCCTTGCCGGTGTGATGGGCGCCGAACTGCTCCCCGGAGAACACGTCCAGAGCGACGACGCCATTCTGGAAAGTTTCCGCCGCCTGTCCACCAGCGGCCTGCACGGCACCGGCACCTGCCACATGGGCGGCGACGCCGGTTCCGTGGTGGACCCGCAGTTGCGGGTGCGCGGCGTCGTCGGGCTACGCGTGGCCGACTGCTCGATCATGCCCGCGCTCGTATCGGGCAACACCAACGCGCCGGCCATGGCGGTGGGCTGGCGCGCCGCCGACATCCTGCTTGCACAATGACCCGGCGCCCCGCCGGACAACGGAGAGACGACATGATTGATGGCATCGAATACCTGATCGAGAAGAATGCTCTGGAAGAGGTCGTCACCGGCTACTGCGTAGCGGTCGACAAGCTCGACGACCTCGACTTCATGATGACCCACTTCACCTCGGACGCCGTGCTCGACCTCACCGGTCTGCATCTGCCGCGCTTCGAGGGGCACGAGCAGATCCGGGGTTTCTACGCCCAGGTCTTCGAGGACATGTCGCACCACATGCACGTCCTCTCCAACTTCCGCGTCGTGAAGCTGAGCGGGAACGATGCGCAAGTCTACGCCTACATCAATGGTATGGGGCGCTCGAAGACCGGCATCGATGTGCAGGTCTACGTCTATTACGACCTCGACCTGCGCAAGAAGAATGGCACTTGGCGGATCAGCCGCTTCTACGAAGCGCCGCAGCTGCTGATGCCGGAATCGGTAACACAGGTTCACAAGAAGGACTGAAGGAACGCGGCAAAGCGCCGTGCCCGGTGGCCCGGCATGGCGTTTTGCACGGGCTACAGAGGAACCCTGGAGACGATCGATGGCAGATGTTTCGGAAGTGAAGACCAGCCTGGCCGAACGGGACGGATTTGCGGAGCGGTTCTTCCGCGACGGTGTCCTGATCGTGGAGAACGCCTTCTCGGAAGCGGACATGGCCCTGATCGAGGCAGCCTGGCAGGGCAACTTCGACAACCCCAGCGCGCTCGCCCAGCACCTCTATGCCGAGAGCGGCGGCACGTTCATCCAGTCGGTCGAGGATTCGAGCACCAAACCGACCTTCGCCGCGATGTTCCGCGATACGCCCGTGGTCGATATCGCCCGCGACGTGTTCGGGTCGGGCGGCGTCTGGTACTTCCACGACCAGCTCTTCTTCAAGCAGGGCGCCATCGACAAGCCGGTGCGTCGCACGCCCTGGCACCAGGATACGCCCTACCACCCGATCGACGGCAGCAAGTTCGTGGTGTTCTGGATTCCCCTGCAGGACATCGCATCGGAATACGCGCTCGAGGTGGTGCGCGGCTCGCACAACGAGACGCTCTACAATGGCTCGTACTTCGACCCGAGTGACGACACCCTGCCAGTCTATGACGAGAAGGAAATGCCACGCCTCCCAGACGTCGAGGGCAATCGCGACGCCTGGGACATCGTGACCTGCGGAATGCGGCGCGGAGACGTGCTGATCTTCCATCCCAGTTGCCTGCACGGTGGCGGCTACACCGCAGCCGGCACCACTCGCCGCAGCCTGTCACTGCGGATGCTGGGCGACGACATCGTTCATGTGGCCCGCCCCGCACCCGCTGCGGATTCACCGACCGCGAACAACATCGGTGACGACGAGGAAGAACTCGTGGCCCGCATCAAGAAGCTGCCGCTTGGCACCCCGGCAAGCGCATTTGGATTGACGCAGTTGGCATAATAGCAGCGCAGGTGCCCCGGCTCTGTTGCTGGTTAGAAAGGGCCAGTAGCACCTGCGCTTCTCGACAATGAGGTTCTCCCGCTGATCTCCACCCTTTTCGGACTCGACGATCTCGCGCGCGATCTGAGTAGCCCCTAGATTTCTAGACGCCTTCTATCCTAATTTTGAGGACAGTAGACGACGATGGGGAAGCCCAATTTCAGCGATGAGTTCAAGCGTGATGCGGTGGCCCAGATCACCGAGCGCGGGTATCCGGTAGCGGAGGTTTCCGAGCGGCTCGGCGTCAGTCAGCATTCGCTGTACGCATGGAAGCGGCAACTGGCGAAGGTGGTGTCTGGCGATGCTAGCAAGGATGCCGAGATCCGCCAATTGAAGCGCGAACTGGCCCGGGTGACCGAGGAGCGCGATATACTAAAAAACGGTCGTGGGTTGAGCCCGCCTGTGCGCGGTAGAAACGGGTCGTGCTATGCTGCTCGCCAGGAGGGTCGCGGCCGTTCGCTTATTGGTGGCATGATACCCCGTTAAAAAACGTGGCCCGTGGGCAATTGCGCACTTGAGAGTGGTGGCGCCGCACAGCGGTGACCCCGGTTAGGAAAATGACGGTTTACATCGCCCATGCCCTCCCGTTCTGGAGGAGATGTGGAATGAGTAGATCAAAAGCGGCGAAGGTCGGTGATATGCCGATGATTGTTCCGGGCGCGGCGGCGATCGACATTGGATCGACCATGCACATGGCAGCGGTCAATCCCGACGCCGATGATCGGCCCGTGCGCGCATTCAACACATTTACCGGCGACCTGCATGATATGGCCCGCTGGTTCAAAGCGTGCGGCGTCACAAGCGTGGCGATGGAATCTACCGGCGTCTACTGGATCCCAGCTTTCGAAGTGCTGGAGGAGCACGGGTTCCACGTCATGCTCGTTAATGCGCGGTATGCAAAGAATGTCCCCGGCCGCAAAACCGATGTGAATGATGCGTCATGGCTTCAGCGGCTGCACAGCTACGGCCTCTTGCGTGGCAGTTTTCGCCCCAAAGCCGGGGTCGCCACGTTGCGCGCCTATATGCGGCAGCGTGAACTACTGATCGAGTACTCGGCATCGCATATCCAGCACATGCAGAAGGCGCTGATGGAGATGAATGTGCAACTCCACCACGTCGTCTCCGATATCACCGGCGTCACGGGCCTGCGCATTATCCGGGCCATCGCGGACGGCGAGCGGGACCCCGTCATTCTCGCCCAGATGCGTGACGTTCGGTGCCATGCCAGCATCGAGAGAATCTGCTCCGCCTTGACCGGCAACTGGCGCGATGAACACGTCTTCGCGCTGTGCCAATCGCTCGCGCTGTTCGACTTTTACCAGCTCAAGATCGTGGAGTGCAACCGAAAGCTGGAGATTGCGCTCCGGGACCTGGAAGGCGGCGACGGGTACGATATTGCCCGTTTGCCCAAGGTTCGGACCAGGACCAAACAAGTGAACGCGCCGGACTTTGAAGTTCGTTCTGCGCTCTATCGCGTGCTGGGAGTAGACCTGACCCAGATCCACGGTATTGGACCATCGCTGGCCCTCAAGCTGGTCGGAGAGTGCGGCACTGACCTTGCGGCGTGGCCAAGCTCAAAGCACTTTACATCATGGCTGTGCCTGGCGCCGGGCAACAAGATATCAGGCGGCAAGCTGCTATCATCGAGAACGCGCCGATCATCAAGCCGGGCGGCGGCGCTGCTGCGCCTTGCGGCAACCACGATAGGCCGGACGGATACCGCGCTCGGTGCATTTTACCGCCGTCTGTCTGCAAGGGCAGGAAAGGCCAAGGCTGTGACCGCCACCGCGCGCAAGCTCGCCGTGCTGTTCTACAACGCTTTGCGTCACGGGATGGCGTATAGTGACCCCGGTGCAGCCCAATATGAAGAACGGTATCGCAGCCGGGTAATCGGCAATCTCCAGCGACGCGCCAATGCATTCGGCTTCTCGCTCCAGGAACTGCCGTCAGAGCCCGAGACAGCTGTTTCTTAGGAAAGCCACCGCGTATTTCGCCAGGGATGCAAAGTGAGATACGCATTTGTCGCCGAGCATTGTGACCAGTTCCGGGTTCGATTGATGTGTCGGTGCCTGCGCATCCAGCCCAGCGGCTTCTATGCCTGGCAGAAGAACCCGCTGAGCCAACGGACCCGGGAAGATGTGCGGCAGACGAAGTTGATCCGGCAAGCCTGGAACGACAGCGGCAAAGTCTATGGCTACCGCAAGTTGCACGACGACCTACTGGATCAGGGCGAGACCTGCTGCCCGAACCGTGTTGCCCGGTTGACGAGGCTGGCAGGCATCAAGGCGCAGATCGGTTACAAGCGGCGGCCGGGAAGCTATGGCGGCAAGCCATCCCGGGCGGTCGACAATACTCTGGACCGGCAGTTCGACGTCGCTGCCCCCGACAGGGCCTGGGTGACCGACATCACCTACATCCGCATCCTGGAGGGCTTTGCCTATCTGGCTGTCGTGATCGATCTCTATTCTCGCCGTGTGGTGGGCTGGTCGATGCAGAGCAGGCAGACCACCGATGCGGTGCTGCAAGCGCTGCACATGGCGGTATGGCGGCGCAAGCCGAAGCAGCGGGTGCTGATCCATTCGGATCAGGGTTCGCAGTTCACCAGCATGGACTGGGCGGCCTTCATCCGGGCTCACAATCTTGAGCACTCGATGAGCCGGCGTGGCAACTGCCACGACAACGCGGTGGCCGAGAGTTTCTTTTCCTCGCTCAAGCGTGAGCGCATTAGGCGCCGGACCTACAAAACACGCGATGAAGCCCGGCAGGACGTGTTCGATTACATCGAGATGTTCTACAATCCGGTCCGCAAGCAGGTCAGGAACGGGATGCTGTCCCCCGCACAGCTCGAACGGCAGCAGATTTTGAAAGCAGAAGGCGTCTAGAAATCTAGCCCGGGTTATTCACGAGCCCGCCGCTCTGGTGTGTCCCGAGTTTGATCGGTGTTTGGCGGCGTGACTTGGGCGAGCGCTGGCGCCGGTGTTTTCCACCGCGTCAGGAGCAATGGGCTTTTCGAGGTTGACGGGACGAGGGCTCGGGTTTCGGCGGCATGGCCGCGCTGGCTATGTCGGCGCTGG
>NZ_BAAILP010000341.1:0-245 GCF_054589055.1 Novosphingobium sp. 11B
ATGCCGTCTCGATCAGCGAACGCCCCGCCTCTGTCGAGGACCGCGCCATTCCCGGTCACTGGGAAGGCGATCTGATCGGAGGCACGAAGAACAGCTACATCGCGACGCTGGTCGAACGGCATTCGCGCTATGTGATGCTGGTCAAGGTCGCCAACAAGGACACAAGGAGCGTCGTGTCGGCGCTGATCAGGCAGACGCAGCGCCTGCCGCGCGAACTCTACAAGTCACTTACCTGGGATCGCGGT
>NZ_BAAILP010000342.1:0-245 GCF_054589055.1 Novosphingobium sp. 11B
AGTGGGCCTGGCGCCTGCCGTTCCTGCTGGCGGGGCCACTGGGTTTCGTGGGCGTCTATCTGCGCTCCCGCATGGAGGAGACGCCGCTTTTCCGGGAGGTTGCGCAACAGGAGCATCCCGCCGCTGCATCCCCCTTGCGCGATCTTTTGACCCGTCACCGTCGCGCGCTGCTGGCGATGAGCGGCCTCGTGATCGCGCTCAATGTCGTGAACTACACGCTGCTCAGCTACATGCCGACCTATCTG
>NZ_BAAILP010000343.1:0-245 GCF_054589055.1 Novosphingobium sp. 11B
CAGATAGGTCGGCATGTAGCTGAGCAGCGTGTAGTTCACGACATTGAGCGCGATCACGAGGCCGCTCATCGCCAGCAGCGCGCGACGGTGACGGGTCAAAAGATCGCGCAAGGGGGATGCAGGGGCGGGATGCTCCTGTTGCGCAACCTCCCGGAAAAGCGGCGTCTCCTCCATGCGGGAGCGCAGATAGACGCCCACGAAACCCAGTGGCCCCGCCAGCAGGAACGGCAGGCGCCAGGCCCACT
>NZ_BAAILP010000344.1:0-17329 GCF_054589055.1 Novosphingobium sp. 11B
CTTCAAAGGGAAGGGTCGGCGCCTGGCTATGCAGCTTCTCCAACTCGGCAATCCATTCGGGTGCTAACAGATCGCCGCGCGTCGCCAAAATCTGCCCAAGCTTTACGAAAGTCGGGCCGAGTTCCTCTAGAGCAAGTCGCGTGCGCGCGGGCTGGGCATTGCTCTGCTGCAGAGTGTCCCCGCCCTCTCCACGTTGTGTTAGCCCGAGCCGCGCCAGAATCGTATCGAGGCCAAAGCGCGATGCGATCTGCAGGATTTCGGTTAGGCGAGGACCGTCCCGTCCGGCGGCGAGTATAGGCTTCAACAGCATAGCCGGTGAAACGGGTCGTCGAGCCCATCTGTTCCTTCAGGACGGTTATCGCGTGAACCGGGCCTATCTGCCTGATTGCGTCTGCCACCTAGCGCGGAATCCGAATAATTATGGGCCGCCGTTATCATTCGTCGGTCTAAATCCAGAGCCCCATGAATGCCTTTTTTCTGAAACCCGTCATTTTTGGCCGTATCCGCAAATGGCGCCTTTGTCCCAGACCCGGCGGTTGATCCCGGCGAAAACGACCCTTCCCGGTCGTTCAGCCCCCAAAATCTGATATCCAGGTGCAGACGGGCCGCTATCCGGCAACTGTCGGCCAGGGAGAGGCTAAGGACTGCCGAAAGGCATGCGCCACATCCCGCGCGGCAGCGCCCGGGATGTGGCTTCCGGATTAAAGCCCGAAGCGGACCGTTCCCAGTACGGTACGCGGTGCGCCGGGCAGGTTGAGGATCGCCGACGTGCCGTGGCCGGACACGATGTAATCCTTGTCGAACACGTTGTAGACATTGATCTGAAGACGCGCCGGACCAACCTGTGCCCAGGCCATCGCGTCCGCAGTGAAGTAGTGCTCCAGCACAGTGGTGTTGGCGGGGTCTGCCCAGCGGTTGCCCACGTAATTGGCTCCGGCGCCGATGCCAAAGCGGCCGGCGAAGCTCTTGGTGAGGAACGCGTTGGCCGCATTCTTCGGCGTCAGCGTTGCGCCCTTATTCACGAAAAGCGGGTTGGCCGAACGCGTGACCTCGCCGTCGAGGTAGGCATAGCCGACAATGGCGCGGAAGCCCGATGGCAGGTCGAGCGCGCCGGACACCTCGACGCCGCGCGTGCGCTGGTTGCCGATCGGAACGACGACCTGCGGATTGGCCGGATCGCTGCCCTTGATCCCGGTACGCCGCAGGATAAAGCCTGCGACCTGGATCGACAGGCGGTTGTCGAACAGCGTGTACTTGGCGCCGATTTCCTTGTTCGTGGTCTTCTCCGGCGCGATATCGGCGTTGTTGGCGGCCAGCGCGAAAGTCTCGGCGGAGGGCTGGAAGCTGGTGCTCCACGATGCGTAGTAGGACTGCGCATCGTCCGGCTGGAATACCAGACCCGCACGCGGGCTCCACTTGTTGTCGATGCGTTCCAGCGGCGTGGCACGCGCCGGGATGGTCAGGCGGGTTTCCTGCTTGAACCTGTCGTTGCGCACGCCGACAAGCGCCTTGATGCCGTGGCCGAACTCGACGAAGTCCTGTACGTAGAGACCGCGCGTTTCCATCACCGACTTGGAACTGGCGCTGAGTGCGGTGAAATTCTCGTTCGACAGCGTCGGCAGTACCGGCGCGAGGATCGGCGTCACCGCCACCACGCGCGATTGGATGGTGTCGGCATCCTTGACCTGCCGTGCGAACTCGACGCCGTAGAGGATGGTGTGCTTCGTGCCCCCGAACTCGACCTTCTGCGTCAGTTCGGACTGGTTCGACCAGCCGTCCTCGTCACGCAGGATGCCGCCGTGGGATAGCGAGACGGTGCGCGCGGCCGCGTTGACGGCGGTGGCGTTGGTGTTGTGACGGTCCAGCGTGTAACGATAGTGGCGGAAGCCGTTGCGGAACGACAGCGAACCCGAGAAGCGGTGCGCGAACGTCACCGTCTGCGACAGAACTTCGGAACGGCTGACGTCCACGTCCTTGGCATTGGCCGCGCCGTAGTAGGTCGAGCGGGGCACGTCGACGACCTGCCCGTTGATCGCGGGAATGCCGAAGTCGGTCAGGCGGCGGTCCTTGAGGTAGTCCGCCTGGATCAGGATCGAGGTGTCCTTACCTTCACCTAGCAGGATCGACGGGGCAATCGCGACGCGCTTGATGAACTGCTGGTCGCGGAAGCTGTCGCTGTCCTCCAGCGCACCCGTCACGCGGAAGCCGACGCCGGAAGCCTGATCGAAGTGGCCGAGGTCGATCTCTCCGCGCGCAACGTTCTTCGATCCGTAAGTTAGGGCGCCGCCGATGATGTCCACGTTCGGACGCTTGGTGACGCGGTTGATCAGGCCACCGGACGAACCGCGCCCGTAGAGCACCGCTGCAGGGCCCTTGACCACTTCCACGCGCTCGACGTTGGATAGGTCGCGGAAATAGAGCCCGTCGTCGCGGAAGCCGTCGACGTACTGGTCGGCGATGGCGGTGAAGCCGCGGATCGTGACCTGATCGCGCTGCCCGTCGCCGTGCGAGAACGACACGCCGGGCACGTTCTTGAGCGCATCCTGCAGTGAAAGCGCGCGCTGGTCGCGCAGCACTTCGGAGGGCACCACTGCGATCGACTGCGGAAGGTCCTTGATCGCCACGGAAATCTTCGCCGCGCCGGTGTCCTGCGGGACATAGCCATCGTCGGCACGCACGCCCGTCACGATGATCGAGCTGTCCTGATCCGCAGGCGCCTCAGCCGCCGCTGCTGGCAGCGCGACCGGCAGTACCAGCGCGGTGGTAGCGATAAGGCGTGCGAGATTGACCTTCGGAAAGGCACGGCGAAGTTCAGACAATTCGGATCCCCCTGGGTGAAGTTTTGCGAGCGCGTATCAATAGCGTTTCGGGAAAGCAACAATTTGTTACATCTCGTTACGTTTCTCATGCTCGCAAAGGGGCTTGAACGCCCGGCTTCTCTCCGCGCGATCCATGCCGGCCGCGCAAGACCTGCGTGGACCTCGAGAGTTGGGAAACTGCAAAGCTTCTCGAAACACGCCCTATGCCGAGCAGTTAGCCAGCTCGGTGAGAATCCTGGCTCCTTGCAAGGGCAAGGAGCCAGGCGATCTCAGATTTCGGTGCCCTCCGCCAACGTCAGGGCGTCCTCCACGTCCACTCCGAGGTATCTGACCGTGCTTTCTATCTTCGTATGACCAAGCAATATCTGGACGGCCCGAAGATTCCCGGTCGCCTTGTAGATGATCGATGCCTTGGTCCGCCGCAGCGAGTGAGTCCCATAATCCTCGCTGGGCAAGCCGATCCCGGTGACCCATTCATCGACAAGGCGCGCATATTGCCGGGTGCTTATGTGGGCAGCGTGATCGGTACGGCTAGGGAAAGCAAAGTCCTCCAGCGATCCCCTCCGCAACTCCAGCCATTTGAGTAGGCTGGCGCGAGCATCGGTCATCAGTTCAAACTGAACGGGTCTGCCGGTCTTTTGCTGGACTACCGTGGCCCGCGTGCGAATTTTCCGATCACAAACGATATCGCTGATCCTGATTTTCACCAGATCGCATCCGCGAAGCTTGCTATCGATGGCGAGGTCAAAGAGCGCGCGGTCCCGGATCCGCCCATGCTGGTCTAGAAAGAAACGGATTGCCCATATCTGGCGGGGCTTGAGCGCTCGTTTCGCACCGACCTTGCGCCCGGCGTTCCAAACTACCCGCTCGCGAGCGGCGGGATCAAACTCTGATAATCCCATGACACATCTCCTATGGCCGTGACGGCCATAGGTGGAACGCTTCAAAGGAGGGCCGACCCTTCCCGGTCGTTCAGCAACCAACTCTACGCTCCCAGGTGCGGACCGGCAGCTTCCTCATTTTGGATGCCCAAGACTGGTCGTGGAGAGATCGTCGGCTGTTGGGCGATAGGCAAAGGACAGCCGCCATTCCCAGCCAAAGCACAGAGGAGCGGCTATCGACCAACGGTCACTGATTTTGCCTCTCAGGATACCCCGAAGGCGGCCGCAGG
This sequence comes from Novosphingobium sp. 11B, assembly GCF_054589055.1. Lineage (NCBI taxonomy): Bacteria > Pseudomonadati > Pseudomonadota > Alphaproteobacteria > Sphingomonadales > Sphingomonadaceae > Novosphingobium > Novosphingobium sp. 11B. The sequence continues at coordinate 3,991 of NZ_BAAILP010000344.1, forward strand.
GAGCGATAGCCCACACCTACCGCTCCCTGCGCCACCAATACCGTTAAGCGGTGATCAAATCTGCGCGAGCCCCCCGTCGGCGAACACCTCGCTACCCGTCATGAAGCTGCTGTCCGACGAGGCAAGGAACGCTGCCACCGCGCCGATTTCCGACGGCATGCCAACATGGCCGATGGGGGTCCGGCACCCATCTCGATCATCGCGTCGCGGCCGATCGCCTCCTGTGCGAGCTCGGTCAGCGTCGGCCCGGGCGAGAGCACGTTCACGCGGATGCCGGTGCCGCGCAGATCCTGCGCCCAGCTCCGCGCGAAGTTGCGCACCGCGGCTTTGGTCGCGCTGTAGACGCTAAACGCCGGAGTGCCCATCACGCCGGTGGTGGAGCCGGTCAGGATGATCGAACCACCTTCCCCCATCAGCGGCAAGCCCATCTGCACGGTGAACAGCACGCCCTTCACGTTGACGTCGAACGCGCGATGATACTGCTCCTCGGTGATCTGGCCGAGCGGCACCAACTCGCCGAACCCGGCATTGGCGACGAGAATATCGAGCGAACCGCGTTCCGCCTTCACCGTTTCGAACAGGGCCTTGAGGTCGGCGAGTTCGGAAACCGATCCCTGCACCGCGCGGGCATTCTCACCCAGTTCCGCGACTGCCCGGTCCAGCAGCTCGCGTCTGCGCCCAGTAATATAGACGAACGCGCCTTCTTCGATGAACCGCTTCGCCGTACCGAAGCCAATGCCCGTCCCGCCGCCAGTCACGACCGCCGTCTTGCCACTCAATCTCTTCATGTTCGTGTCTCCAGTTTGCACTGGCGCAGAACTGAGGATGCACCTACCTAGCGACAAGTATGCACCTTTTGGTAAGTAGAAAATAATGGCGACAGCACCCTCCGACCCCGTTCCCGGCTTTTCCTGCGGGCTCGACGTCACGCTGCGCGTGATCGCGGGCAAGTGGAAGCCGCTGATCATCTATTTCCTGATCCAAGGCCCCAACCGCTATGGCGCGCTCAAGCGCGCGGTGCGTGGCGTCAGCGACAAGATGCTGATCCAGCAATTGAAGGAGCTGGAGGCCGACGGCATAGTCGTCCGCAAGGACTATCAGGAAGTACCGCCGCGCGTGGATTACACGCTTACCCCGCTGGGACATTCGCTGGCACAGGCGCTTGCGCCCCTATGCACATGGGGCAGCGACAATATGGAGGCGGTTGCGCGCATTTTCGCCGAACGCGACCAATGGCAACCGCCCCGGGTTGTTACGGGCGCCTGACTACGCCCGAATACGAGAGCGCTGGCTGCGCTTCGGCGATCTGGTCGGACGCGCAGGTGTCGGCGACGCGCGGGATGAGGGTGCCGGTAACGATCGACGCCCGCCGCTGTTCGACGCCGTTTGGCAGCTCGCAGCGGCTAGGTATATGCGCGAGCAGCCAGGCTTTGTGCGACGAAGCGACACCCTGCGTTGCCGCACCAGGAAGACTTAGGCGGGGTCAGCGCTCCGTAATCGCGCTCGGAGCGAACTGCCCGTAGCATTCGATCAGCATCTCGGTGAGCACCCGTATCTTGCGGGCCGGGTGCTGTCCGGGAGGACGGATGACGTAGATACCAAGATCGGGGCACGGATAACGCGGCATGACCTCGACAAGCGCGCCGGAAGCGAGGTGCTCGATAATCAGTTCCTCGGGTACGCCGGCAAGGCCGATCCCGGCAAGCGCTGCCGCTACGAGGGCAATGGCATTGTCGGCCTTGAACCGCCCCTGCGGCTTCATCGGGATCGGCTTGTCTCCGTCCATCGCGATCCAGGTTTCGGTGCCCTGCATGACGACTTCATGGGTCACGAATTCCTCCGGCGTTTCCGGCGCGCCGTGCTTTGCGATATAAGCCGGACTGGCGACATACTTGGCCGTCGTCCATCCGACCCGCCGTGCCAGCAGGGAGGAGTCGGTAAGATGGCCGACCCTGATCGCGCAGTCGAACCCTTCAGCGATCAGGTCGACGAAACGATCGGTGTAGCTGGTCTGGATATGCAGCTTCGGATGACGCTCGGCCAGCGTCGCGAACACCGGCGCGAAATGCGTCGGCCCAAAGGACAGCGGTGCGGCTATCCGCAGGCGGCCGCGAAGCTCTCCGGCAGGGAGAATGGTTTCTCTCGCGATATCGATCTCGGCACAGATCCTCGCTGCGTGCTCGCGAAAAGTCGCGCCGGCTTCCGTAAGAGCAGCCCCTCGCGTCGTGCGTGCGAGCAACTGAATGCCGAGATCTTCCTCGATCCGCGCGAGCCTGCGACTGACGATGGACTTCGACAGGCCAAGGCGCCGCGCCGCTGCGGTGACACCGCCCGCGTCCGCGACTTCGACGAATGTTCGCAGTTCTTCGATGTCCATTCAGCGTTCCTGAAAGTGCGACACAGTGTGCCACTATCAGGCGCTATCGTATCACAAATCGTAAAGGCAAAGTCCACCGGACATCGCCGCATCCAGTGCGTGTCAACTGCAACCCCTCGCGATTACAGCGGCAGCAAAGGAAACCACCATGACTCTTCGCAACGGCCTCGACTCCCTTCTTCGTCCCGAAGATTCGGTGCTCGTCCTGATCGACCACCAGCCCTACCAGCTCGCGAACGTGAACAGCCACGATCCACAGGCGGTGGTGAACAACACGGCCGCACTCGCCAAGATGGCCAAAGCATTCAAGGTTCCGACCATTCTCACCAGCGTCATCGCCGACCGCGGCGGCCTGCTCTTCAAGCAGCTGACCGATGTGTTTCCCGATCAGGACGTGATCGACCGTACCTTCATCAACACCTGGGAGGACAAGGCCGTAGTCGACGTCGTCAAGGCGACGGGCCGCAAGCAGCTCATCATCGCCGGCCTGTGGACGGAAGTGTGCGTGGCGATGCCAGCCATTCAAGCGGCGGGCGAAGGATGGGACGTGACGGTAGTGACCGATGCCTCGGGCGGCGTCTCGGTCGAGGCGCACGAGGTCGCGATCCAGCGCATGGTCGCGGCGGGCGTGAATATGATGACGTGGGCTGCCGTGGGGTCCGAGTGGCAGCGCGACTGGGCGCGGCTCGACACTGCTGCCCTCCTGCCTGACATTCTGATTGAGCATTTCGGCGGCAGCGGCATCGCCTACATGTGGGAGCAGCAGCTTCTCAACACGCCGGTCGGTGCGGCCGGGTAATTGAATTCGGGGGGCGAGAACTGCGCATGATGCGCTGCCACATAGCGAACCGGTATCGGCTTTCGTCCTCCGACCATCGGAAGTTTCTAGACTGCAGGGGAATTGTTCTTGGAAATCGGTATCGACAGTTTCGCCGCCATCCTGCCTGACCCAAAAACGGGAAAACTCCCTTCCGCGACAGATCGGATGGCAAACCTGCTCGACGAGGTTGAAGCCGCCGATCGAGCAGGTCTGGACGTGTTCGGTATCGGTGAACATCATCGCCCCGAATTTCTGGATTCGGCGCCTGCGATCATCCTTGCCGCATCCGCCGCGCGAAGCCGTCGTATCCGGTTGACGAGTGCCGTCACCGTGCTCAGCGCAGCAGACCCGGTGCGTGTGTTTCAGGAGTTCGCAACGCTCGATCTGATTTCCAGAGGGCGCGCGGAACTCGTTGTCGGACGGGGTTCGTTCGGCGAAGCCTTTCCCCTGTTCGGCCTCGATCCGCATGCTTACGATGACCTGTTCGCCGAAAAACTCGACCTGTTCCTGAAGTTGGGTGAGACGACGGGCATCACCTGGAGAGGGCGTTTTCGTCCCCCGCTCGACGGTCAGGGCGTCTTTCCCCGTCCGCATCAGCCGCGCCTGCCGGTGTGGGTCGGCGTCGGCGGCTCGCCGAAATCCTTCGCCCGTGCGGGGGCGCTGGGTCTACCGCTGATGGTGGCGATCATCGGCGGCACTTTCGACCGCTTCCGCCCCCTCGTCGATCTCTATCGCGACGCCGGCAGACAGGCGGGGCACGGGCCTGACGTCCTGAAGGTCGGCGTCCACGCGATGGGCTTCGTCGGGCACAGCGATGAAGAGGCGCGCGATGCCTTCTTCCCCGGCTGGGCGCACCTGACCGCCAAAGTCGGGCGCGAGCGCGGCTGGTCGCCGCCTACACAGGCGCAGTTCGAGGCCATGGCAGGGCCGGAAGGCGCCTTCCTGATCGGTGCCCCGGACACGGTGGCGGCCAAGATGCTCCGCGCCAGCGAGGTACTCGGCAACGTCTCGCGGATCACCTTCCAGATGAGCACCGCTTCGCAGGACAGTGCCGCGATGAGGCGATCGATCCAGCTTCTGGGCACTGAAGTCGCCCCGAAGGTTCGGACAGTGCTTCAAGGACGAGTGGATTCGACCAGGACCGAAAATGGAGAAACGGCATGATCGAGATGGTCATCGAACAACGCCGGCGTGATCTGGGCGGCGGCTTCGAGGTCGGGCGCGTGCTGCCGTTTGCCAAACGCCGGATGATCGGGCCGTTCATCTTCTTCGACCATATCGGTCCAGTCGATCTTGTGCCCGGCCTCGACCCGCACATGGACATTCGCCCGCATCCGCACATCGGCCTGTCGACCGTCAGCTATCTCTTCTCCGGCGAGATCATGCACCGCGACAGCGTGGGGGTCGAGCAGGTCGTCCGCCCGCGCGAGGTCAATTGGATGACGGCGGGGCGTGGCATCACCCATAGCGAGCGCCTCGAGCATGCCCCCGCCGTGGGCGACCGGGTGCATGGCATCCAGGCCTGGGTCGCGCTGCCGGACGGCAAGGAAGAGATTGCACCGTCCTTCTCGCATCACAGCGGCAGCGATCTGCCGCAATGGAGCGAGAACGGTACTGTCGGACATCTCATCGCCGGGAGTGCCTATGGTTTGAAGGCCGGAGCGCAAACGCATTCGCCGCTCTTTTACGCGCACCTCGACATGGAGCCGGGAGCGAGCGCCGAAATCCCGAGTGGTCACTCCGAGCGAGCGCTCTACATCGCCGAAGGCGCGGTTGAAATCGACCACCAGCGTTTCGAAGCAGGACGGATGATCGTCCTTGGCGCTGCAGCCTCGCGGTTGCTGGCGCTGGAGCGATCGACGGTGATGATGCTCGGCGGCGAACCAGTCGGTGAGCGCTTCATCTACTGGAACTTCGTCTCTTCCTCGAAAGACCGGCTGCGACAGGCTGCGGGCGACTGGCAGGCGGGCCAGATGAAGTTGCCAGATCTGGACAATGAGGAGTTCATTCCGCTGCCGGACGTTCCGGCACCACCTGTCTCGACACGGTAACATGCGCGCTTCGGTCGTTCTGTAATCCTGCGAGCATCTCGAGTAACGTGTCGATATGACTGACCAGAAAAAAGGCGTGGCGATTCAAGGCCGCCTGATCCCCTTTCCTTCGTCCATCAGCGCAGAGGCCCGCGCCAGCCTTATGCGGCAGGTCAATGACGACGGCGTGCCGCTGAACGCGCTCTACGCAGTGCCTCTGCCTGACGATCATGCAGGCTGGATGGAAATCAAGGCGGCAGCGGATGGACAATATGCGGCGGCGGTAAAGGGCCTCGCCGGCACTCTGCGCGCGAGCGTCGAGACAATCCGAATCGGGGATGCGACAATCCACCTCGCGACGCCGGAAACCACGGATAAGCCGGATTGCGCCTATCTGGACTTTCATGGCGGCGCGCTGGTGTTCGGCGGCGGAGAAGCTTGCCGCGCGCAGGCGCGGATGCAGGCGGATCAGCATGGGGCACTGTGTTACGGCGTCGATTACCGGATGCCGCCCGAGCATCCATACCCTGCAGCGCTGGACGACGCGATGGCAGCGTATCGCTATGTACTGGAACGCCACGCGCCAACACGTATTATCGTTGGTGGCCGATCGTCAGGAGGCAATCTGGCGGTGGCGATGCTCCTGCGCGCGAAGGACGAAGGGCTTCCACTCCCCGCCGGGTTGGTCCTGCTCTCCCCCGAAGTCGATCTGACCGAGTCCGGCGACAGCTTTCAGGTCAACCAGATGATAGACGTCGTGTTGCCCGGTTCGCTGATGCGCAACAACGAACTCTATGCCGGCGGGGCAGACCTGTCTCACCCTTATCTGTCGCCTCTGTTCGGTGATCTGACGGACTTCCCGCCAACATTCCTCCAATCAGGCACACGGGATTTGTTCCTTTCTAACGCTGTACGGATGCATCGCGCCTTGCGCCAGGCGAGCGTGAGCGCCGAACTGCATGTGTTCGAGGCTATGCCTCACGGCGGATTTCAAGGTGACACACCTGAGGACCGCGACCTGACGGCCGAGGTGTCCCGGTTTATCAAAGTTCATTGGGGATGACGCATTCGGGGCAAAGCCTGATAGGCTGACTATATCCATGCCACCGAGATTATTTCCTGTGGCACCATCAACGGCAACTTTCATGAGTTTGCAGTTGGCTGGAATGGGCGGTACAAGCCGTTGCTGCAGTCGACCCTTCCAAGTCGTTCAACACCCAATTTTAATCTCTCAAGGCCAGACCGACAGCTTCCTTATTCTTAACGCCTTGGACTGGCCGATTTCGAATGTCGGCTGACCGGCCGAGCGGATCAGATAGCTGCCTGTCGCCTTTCGTTGCATGCTGAACTTCGAAAAAATTATCCAGAGCGATGCCTTCTGCTGAATATACCGCTCGAGCTAGCCAAATGCTATGAATATAAAAATGGACTATCGCCATAGTACATCTACAATTTCACCAAAATATATCATCATAGTTTTTATGCGCGTTTTATTGTAATAGAATTAATTTGATAATTTTCGTTGATGAAATTAAACGAGAATATATATTTAAACTAATTAAAAGTTATCGAGTCAAGAAATTCTTCTGATCCGACCCCAAGGGACATAGGAGCTGCAATCGAAGGCAAGGCTGTGACGTCAAAAAGTTCGGTAATGTCGCCTTCCAAACGAAACCATTCGACCAGTCCCCCGGTAGACAGATCAATGATCATCACTCCGCACCACGCAGCCAGCCCGCGTGCGTGAAGTTCGGCGTCGAGCGGCAATCCCGCAAACGTTCCATACCGGGGTTTGGAGACTGTAACGAACGCAAAACCGGCGTAAATCTCGAGCCCGCGCATGAAACCGGGAACGAAGGCAAGGTCCTTGCTCGTTCCTTTGATGGGATCGACTTCAACGATATAACCGCGACCTGAATCGAGCAGATACACCATGTCTCCGACGGTTCTGGGAGAGTGCGGCATCGAGAACCCCTCGGCAACGATATTTCCGGTCCTGACGTCGATGAGAAGCCCGCCGTCCACGCGATGCTCGCGCCACTGGCCCGGCTCATCGGTACCCGCGATCGTTGTCACATATGCCGGCGCGCCATCGAGCATGGCAATTCCGTTGAGGTGGCAGCGGTCGCCGGGGGCGAGTTCGGATATGAAATCGGGTTTCCACAAGGCACGAAAACTGTGCACGGGATCGAGCGTGGCAAGACATGAGAAGCTCGTATTGGCGAAAACCACCTGTCCCGCGGAATCGATCGCCAGTTCGTGAACGTCGAGATCGCCGGTAGTGTGGGCATTGCGCGGCATGAATACCGCATCGAAGCGATCGTTGCCGACCTGACCGGGACGGAGCATGTTCTCCAGACGCCATATCTGGAACTTGCTCGCGAGGTAGAGACTCCCCTTATCCCAGCAAAGTCCCATGGCTTGCGAATAATTTTGTTGATTCAACGATATGCTGCCATCGGGCATCAATCCTACCAGAAACAGTTGCCCGGTCTGGTAGGACGTGAAGCCGAACGAGGTGCTGTGCCGTTGCAGCCATTCAGGGAGCCCCGGCGACACGATGAATTCAACTTTGGGGGGCATGACCCCTGCATTTTCGGCATGGGCCACCGCACACGGTCCTTAAAAGGGATTGCGCAGGTTATGCGCAATCCCGGTATTCATCAGAAGCGAATTCGAAGACCGGCGCGGCCACCGGCGCCTTCGATATCGGAACGTGCAGCGCTGTTGTCGCTGAAGGACTTGATGTAAGTCCCTTCGATGAACCCGCTGACACCGCCGACCTGGGCGATTTCGACGCCCAGCTTGGCCTCGCCGTAATCACCCACGCGGTTGTTGCGATAGGTAAGGGTCTGGCCTCCGCTCACGAAAGTGACACTGTCACGGCCCTTGAATTCGTGAACGTAGTTGCCGCCGGCATAGATCGATGCCTTCGCGCCGAACATGTCGATCTGCGTGCCAAGACGTGCACCGGCACGCCCGCGCAGGCCATCGGCATCATTGAAGTCGACAGCAACGCCCTGCGAGGCAAAGCTGTCGAAGTCGGACTTGACGTAGGACACGCTCACCGCCGGTTCAGCGAAGAAGCTGTCGTTACCGAAGCGCAGCCCCGCCTCGACCCGGCCGCCGTAAGCGTCGCCCCTGGACTTGTCGCGGAAACCGCCGCCGGTGCTGCGCGCATCGGCCCAGTAATAATCATACTTGGCCAGACCATTGATAAAGACGTTGCCGGTGGTGAAGCTGCCGTAGATGCCGGCGTTGACAACATCGAAGCTGACCCGATCAGCGGAACCATCGAATTGCATCGACGAAGAGATGTAGCCGCCGGTCACGCCGAAGGCGAAACCGCCACGCTCGCCGCTACCCCCGCCGATGTCGAGACCGACCTGCCCACCGAAGTAGTCCTGCTTGTAGCCGGTGTTAACGGCGCGGGTTGCGCCGAACGCGGTGAAGTTGCCACCATTGTCCCGGTCTTCGACGGAGCCGTGCATCTGCACCCAGATCTTGCCGGTGGTTTCACCCTCGCCTTCGGCCCAGAGCTGGTCACGGCGAGCCTGCAGCTGCGCGCTGACGACATCCGCCGACTTCAGCCAGAGGCTGCGAACGCCCTCTACATAGTTCAGGGTGCGCAAGGCCGCATCGCTTGGTCCACCTACAAGGCTGTAGGAGAAGTCGGTTGGGTTGTAGACGACATCGTAGCGAACGAGACCAGCGTCCATCCCGCCGCCGGCACCGCCAAGGTTGAACGCGTTGGCTGAAGACGCAGCGCCAGCCTGAACGACGACCGTACCGGGGTTGAACAGAGCCTCGGTTCCGGTCTGACGCAGAAGGATGGTGGTGCTGCCCGTTGCGCCAGCGCCGAGGACCAGACGATCCGACGCGCCGGTGCCCAGATTGGCGTCCAGACCGAGCTGCGAAGCGCCGGAGCCTGCGAAGGTACCCGGAACGACCAGCCGGTCGCCCGTGACGCCATTGCGCAGATCAACGAGACCAGAGTTGTTGAACTGCTCCAGCCCGGTCAGCGTCACCGTTCCTGCGATGGTGCGCCCAGTGGAGAGTGCCACCGTGCCGGTGTTGTTGAACACGTCGCTGCCGGCGCCGAAGTCGGGGTTTTCAGCCAGGACGAAACGACCGCTGTTGTTCACGACGTCATTGCCCGCGGTAAGCATGATGTCGCTTCGCAGGGTGCCGCTGTTGTTGATGGTCGCGGGCCCGCCGGTGACGGCGATCGTGTAGCCATTCTGCGCTGCGCCCAGCACACCGGCGTTATTGATGGTGGTTCCGTTGACGGAATTCGCGGTGATCAGATTGCCATTCGCCGAAGCTATCGAGCCGTTGGCGGTGACGAAGACGCTTGCCATGTCACCGGCGGTGACGAAGACGGCATCGGCCGCGGCTCCGGTGGTCGATACTGCGCCGCGCACGGTCGCAGATGCATCGCCGGTGGCCGTAACATTGACGGCCCGCGAAGTTGCGCCCGTGGACGCGACGTTGCGAACGTCCGCGCTGGCATCGCCGCCCGTGGCGATGACGGTGACGGCGTCAGCAGGACCGCCGTAAAGGGCCTGGCCGGCCATCGCGGCCGTGCCGGTGACGACGACGCTGGCGTTCGCACCTTGCGCGTAGATCGCGCTGCGGCTGGTCGCGGTGTCAGCCGCATCGGCCGCGACAGTCGACACGTTGTTGGCCGAGATCGCAACGTCGCCGGTTGCCGAAGTGGCGTAGATGCCGAAGCCGCCGCGACCCGTGGAGGCGACATCGCCGGTGGTCGTCACGTTCACAGCGCCGGTATCGGAATAGCCGTAGATCGCCGAGGAGACGGCACCAGCCGCGGTGACATCGCCGCCGGTGATGTTGACGTCCCCGCCGCTCGAGCCCGCGATCACACCCGTGGAGAAGGTGCCCGAGGTCGAGACCTCGTCGAAGTCGACGGTGCTGCCGCCTTCGCCCGAGATCGCCTGGATGCCGGTAGCATTGAAGCCGGTGGTGGCAACGGTGGTTGCCGAGACCGCGGCGCTGCCGTTACGCGCGGTGGCGTAGATGCCCTGCGCGCCGTCGCCGGCGGTGTTGACCGCACCGGTGGTGGTGACGGTGACATTGCCGGTGTCGCTGTTGGCGGCAACCGCAATGGCGTTGCTGCCCGTCGTGGTGACCGGGCCGGTGGTGACGATCACGTCGCCTGCGGCCGCACTCGCATTCACGCCGCGTGCGCCAAGCCCCGCGGTGCTGATCGAACCGGAGGTCACAGAGACATTTCCGGCCCCTGCGGCAGTCGCGGTGATGCCGGTGGAATTGGGCAGGAAGAAGAAGCTGCTGCCGTCCAGTCCGGTGGTCGTGACGTTGCCGGTAGCGACCGTGACGTCACCGTCGATGCCGCCGATCGCACGAACGCCGCCCGCGAGCGAACCGGAGGTCGACACGTCACCGATCGTGACCGAGACGGGGCCGGTGGTGCTGAGCGCATCCACGGCGTTCGCGTTTGCACCGCTGGTCGAGACGCTCCCTGCGCCGGTCACAATGACGCCCTGATCGCCGCGAGCATAGAGCCCGAAGCTGTCATCCCCCGTGGTCGATACGGCGCCATCGACGTTGACCATGGCCATGCCGCCGGTCGCAGAGACATTCACAGCGTCGCTGCCGGTTCCGGTGGAAGTGACATTGTTGAGGTCCGCGCTGGCATCGCCGTCGGTGGCGATGACGGTGACGGCGTCAGCAGGCCCGCCGTAAAGGGCCTGGCCGGCCATCGCGGCCGTGCCGGTCACGACGACGCTGGCGTTCGCACCTTGCGCGTAGATCGCGCTGCGGCTGGTCGCGGTGTCAGCGGCATCGGCCGCGACGGTCGAAACGTTGTTGGCCGATATCGCAACGTCGCCGGTTGCCGAAGTGGCGTAGATGCCGAAGCCGCCGCGACCCGTGGAGGCGACATCGCCGGTGGTCGTCACGTTCACAGCGCCGGTATCGGAATAGCCGTAGATCGCCGAGGAGACGGCACCAGCCGCGGTGACATCGCCGCCGGTGATGTTGACGTCCCCTCCGGTCGAGCCCGCGATCACACCCGTGGAGAAGGTGCCCGAGGTCGAGACCTCGTCGAAGTCGACGGTGCTGCCGCCTTCGCCCGAGATCGCCTGGATGCCGGTGGCATTGAAGCCGGTGGTGGCAACGGTGGTTGCCGAGACCGCGGCGCTGCCGTTACGCGCGGTGGCGTAGATGCCCTGCGCGCCGTCGCCGGCGGTGTTGACGGCACCGGTGGTAGTGACGGTGACATTGCCGGTGTCGCTGTTGGCGGCAACGGCAATGGCATTGCTGCCGGTCGTGGTGACCGGGCCAGTGGTGACGGTCACGTCGCCTGCGGCTGCACTGGCGTTCACGCCGCGCGCGCCAAGACCGGCAGTGCTGATCGACCCGGAGGTCACAGAGACGTTTCCAGTCCCTGCGGCGGTTGCGGTGATGGCGGTGGAATTGGGCAGGAAGAAGAAGCTGCTGCCGTCCAGTCCGGTGGTCGTGACGTTGCCGGTAGCGACCGTGACATCACCATCAAGACCGCCGATCGCCCGGACGCCGCTCGCGAGCGAACCGGAGGTCGACACGTCACCGATCGTGACTGAAACCGGGCCGCCGATGCTCGTGAGCTCGACCGCGTTTGCATTCGCACCGGAAGTCGCGACCGTAGCGGTGCCCCCGCTGAGAGCGATCGCTTCGGTCCCCGAAGTGTTGATGAAGACGCCGCGGGTTCCGTTGCCGCTAGTCGCAACAGAGACGTCGTCGTCCAGCTGCACGGTCAGGCCATCCGCTTGAGCGGGGTAGGAAATTCCAGAGGCGTAGAGGCTTCCCGCCGCGCAAACCACAGCGCCGCTGCCTGCAGCCGGAATTCCGCATTCGTTGTCCGCAAGTGCCGGCGAAGAAAAGCCGACCAGACCCATCGCGATGGGTGCCAGCGCGCTGCCAAGCTTGAGGCGAGCGCCGACGGACGCTGACGCGCCGCGTCGTGAAACTATCGATTTCATGATCAACTCCCTGGGCGAAACCTTTTGTCGCATCTCGAGCACTGTTGCGCGGTCCCGCCGACGCCCAGCACCACTCGCCCGATTTTCCGGCCAAGCAATCCTGATACCGTTGAAGGGAGTTTTCGATCCCAAGCTGCCTGAAAATAAATAAATATTCAGCTTGAAACTAAATCTGGCTGGCAATGTTCGCGCTCGATTTGAGTGTCGAGCATATGCCGTGGATACTCATGCGCTCGGTAAAAGGGCGGCGCATGTTCGGCATGAGCCAGATATTTATGAGCCATCGACGCTCAAATCGTATCTCAAGCTTACCGCTCAGACCAGATTATGAGGCTATGGGTCCAGCAAGCTGGCGTTGAACCCTGGCAAACCGACCTTCTCGGACTCGCAGCGGTACTTATTCGATCTCCAGTTGCGGAGTGGTCGTGTTCCATTTTCTGGACGCCCGAGACCGACCGATAAGAAACTCCGGGTTCCGAGCCCTGACCAGGCTGACGCCAGCGTTCGCCTCATCAAGTCTTTGAGGGAGATGCTGGACTTCCTGAGTGGGACTGCATCCTGCGAATACCGGCGAGCACCGCGCTCCATTCGGGCAATTTGGATTGGAACTGTTCCGCTGAGAATGCGTAGCGCGGCGACCAATGAGGGCAACTGCAAGGCGGTGCAGGATGTTCGCAGCTGCCCTCAGGTCAGCGCGATCAGAAGCGGAAGCTGCTGGTCACCATGACGCTCTGGGTGTCGAACTTGTCGCCACGATTGATGCTGGCTCCGCCCGAGGGGGTGATGCGGAAGGGATTGGTCGCAGGTGCGGTGCCCGCACCGACATCGACGCGGTAATCGTCGGCATTGTAGCGGGTATAGAGATAGCGCGCGCCGATCGAGAAGTTCCGCGCGACCTTGGCTTCCACGCCGCCGCCGACGTTCCAGCCCCAGGCATCTTCCTTGCGGTTGACTTCGGTGAAGCTGTTCGCCCCGTTGCTGGTCGCGAAGCTGTTGCTCACCTTGGCGTAGGACAGGCCGCCCGTCACATAGGGCATGATGCCGCTGCGCGTTGTCACGCCGAGCCGGGCACGCAGATTGCCGTTCCAGTCGATCTGACGGCGCATGG
>NZ_BAAILP010000345.1:0-733 GCF_054589055.1 Novosphingobium sp. 11B
GTCGCCTTCCTCAAGCGCTTCGTGGTGTTCAACGTCGATCAGTGCGAGGGGCTGGCGGAAGACCTGACGGCATCTGCGATCCTGCCTGATCCGGTCATGGCTATCGCCGAGGCCGACCGCGTCATTGCCGCATCGGGGGCGGATTTTCGGATCGGTGGGAGCGAGGCCTTCTATTCGCCGACGCTCGACTATGTGCAGGTACCGCCGCAGGCCGCGTTCCATGATCCGGTGAACTGGTATCGCACCGCGCTGCACGAGTTGGGGCATTTCGCCGGAGGCAAAGGGCGGCTGGAACGGGATCAGACCGGGCGGTTCGGTTCGGCTTCGTACGCAAAGGAAGAACTGGTTGCCGAGATGACGGCGGCTTTCGCCTGCGCTGCGCTTGGTATCCAGCCCACGGTTCGCCACTCCGATTACATCGGGGCATGGCTGGAGGTGCTGCGCGCCGACGACAAGGCGATCTTCCGCGCGGCAAGCGCCGCCAGCAAGGGCGCCGACTATCTCCTCAAAGGCGCCGAGGGAGGCGAGCAGGGGCAACGCTGATCCCTTTGCGACACTGGGTCGTGGAGTCGCTGACGTGCTCGCCATGGAGCGCCGGTCTGCCTAAGTCATCTCCGCCCCTATAAACGCCCGAACTGGGTGAGGTTCGTCAAGCCCAAGGTCGCCTCTGTCATCGCACGCCGCGCGACACATCATGCGCTCGGCGAGGAGGAACTGACCTCGCTTGTCGCCT
>NZ_BAAILP010000346.1:0-526 GCF_054589055.1 Novosphingobium sp. 11B
CTTGACCGCGCAGGTATCGGCGGCGGCGAGGATGCCGGGATTAGTGCGCAAGGCACCGTTGGTGGGAAGACCAAAGACATAGTCGATGCCGTGCGCATCACAGAACGACATGACCTCGGGTCGGCCGTAGTGCCCATCGCCCCGGATCGTGATGTGCGTCTCGGGCCAGTGCCGGCGGATATGCCGCACGAGGCGCCGAATGTGTCCGGCTGCCTCCGCGCCCGAAGGCGTCTTTCCCGTACGCAGCAGCATCGCGACCGGCCGTCCCGTTGCCGTGTCATAGATGTGGATCGGCAAGAAACAGCGCTCGCCGTGGTGACCGTTCCAGAACGAGAGCTGCTGATAGCCGTGCACAACGTCGCACGTGTCATCGATATCGAGCGTCACCGCCTTGGGCGGCGCGGGGTAGCTGCCGCAATAGATGCCGACCATCGCTGCCATCATGCGCGCCAGCTCGCGCGTGGTCGGTGCATTCTCCCACCTGCTCATCGTCGGTTGGCTCGCCAGGCCGGCGCCCGAACCCGGC
>NZ_BAAILP010000347.1:0-245 GCF_054589055.1 Novosphingobium sp. 11B
CGAGACCGATCCGATCATGCTTCGCGCCAAAAGCACCGGGTCCCGCCCGCGGTGACCAGCCCGTGCGGCGCGACGCCGTTCGTCTAGCCCGCGCTCATCAGCGCGGGGCTGGGTCCGGCTGTCCCGGTCATGGCGGGCGTTCGTATTGCGTTTCCAAGCGGAGGAAAGCGAGTTGAGGCATCCGCCAGGCAAAGCCCCGATGAAAATCGCTGTAAAGGGCTCGGCAACTGGCGAGCCAAACAACT
>NZ_BAAILP010000348.1:0-2635 GCF_054589055.1 Novosphingobium sp. 11B
ATCTGTTCCGGTGACCATTTGCGGCGCAGCTTGGCCGATACTGCCCGTGCCAGTGGCGGCGAGCAAGCCAGCTTGCAGGGCTTGGGCCGCAAGGCACGGTCCCATGCCGCCTGATCGGACGCAGTAGCGCGATACCGTGCAGGGCCGCCATTGCGCCTGACTTCGCGACTGATCGTCGAGGGCGAGCGGCCCAGTCGCCGTGCTATCGCACGCAAGGGTTCACTGACGCTCAGGCCCCGCGAAATCTCCTCGCGCTCGGCAAGGCTCAGTGCACGGATGCTCCGCTTGCGATCGGCGGGCCGGATACCGCCGGTCGGCGAAATCACCGAAAATACCGAAGATGATTCTCGATCAAACCTTCGTCCGATCGAACTCATCGACTCCCCGCGCTGCCAGCGATCCCATATCTCTGCTCGCTGACTGGCCGTGTAATAGATCCGACGACGCTGCTTCATCGCGACACTCCATCTTCCGCAAAAGATTAAAGTGTTGCCGCCACCCGTTGAACCCACCGGCGGTAGCTTACTGCCGCAAGGCGTTGTGCAGCCATTCAAGCCGGACGCCTCGAACCGCTGGCGCCTAGCGGCTTGAGGTGATTCACTGCCTTTGCACGAGGGTGGAGGCGATGATGGCGGGACAGCCGAGTTTCTTCGATCTTTCGGACCGATACGAGGCGTTGAGCGCGGCAGGTGATCGGCTTGAACGGCTTGCGACTGTCGTCGACTTCGAGGCTTTCCGCGGCCCGTTGGTAGCAGCGTTGCGGCGAAGTGTCCGCGGCAAGGGTGGCAGGCCGCCGTTTGATCCGGTCCTCATGTTCAAGATCCTCGCTGCAGGCGCTCTACTCGATGTCTGACGAGGCCACCGAGTTCCAGATGGCGGGCGCGGTCTTCCTGACCGACGAAGGGAAGGGCTGGCCCGCCTTCGCCTTCTGCAAGTGGAGCCTGTCGCGCGTGAGAAACGATACGATCGGATCACGCTCTGGACACACACCGTTCTGGAAGCAGTTCGCCGTATCTATGCGCGCAATGGCTTCTAGGGTGTCGAAACCAATCACGAGTTCGGCGAACCGGTTCGAGGCGAGACCTGGTTTTTGATGCTTATGGCATAAGCGCCATCGCTCCGGTATCGCGATGCATCGCTGCGTCCTGCACTCCGAGCGTTATGGACGCGCGAACAAGATCGGGTACCGAGCGCAACTGCATCTTGCGCATCAGGCTGGCGCGGTGAAGTTTGACGGTGATCTCGCTGATATCGAGTTCCCATGCGATCTGCTTGTTCATGAGGCCGCGAACGACACCTTCCATCACTTGACGTTCGCGGCGGGTGAGCGTGTCGAAGCGGCGCACGATGATGCCGCGCCGCTGTGCGGCCGAGCGGCGCTCGATGTCGATATCGAGGGCATGTTCGACGGCGCCCAGCATGTCGCGTTCGTCGAACGGGCGCGGCAGGAAGTCCACGGCCCCGGCCTTTATCGCACGAACGGAGAGCGGCACGTCGATTTCGTCGGTTACGAAGATCACCGGGATCGCATCCCCCCGTTGCTTGAGGCGCTCGATCAGTTCGATGCCGTCGATCGCGGGCAGACGCACATCGGCGACGATGCAACACGGCGCCTCAGGCAGCCGTGCATCGAGCAAGGCACCGGCCCAGGCGAATGTCTCGATCAGGTAACCCTCGTCGCGCAGCAGGGCATGCAACCGCGAACGGGCCTCTCCCTCGTTATCGACGATCAGGACCTTGCCCGGCCTTGCGCTTTCATCGGCGGGATTGCGCATCGGCTGGTTGATGGGATGGGTCATTTCACTACTCCTGCTGCCGGAGTCGGAAATGATCCAAAGTGCACACAACGGGCAATCCCCTCTTTCGGGGGGCTTTCCTCGGCAGGGGCGGCGGGGCTAAACGCAGGCCATGGAAGACAGCGATTTTCAGGCCCCCATCCGCATCGCCGTGGTCGACGACCACCCGCTGCTGCGCGACGGCATCGTCGCCGTCTTCGCGACCCAGCCCGATCTGGAACTGATCGCGGTGGGTGAGGACGGCGAGGCGGCGGTCCACATCTATCGCGAGGCGCGCCCCGACATCCTGCTGCTCGACCTGCAGATGCCCAATGTCGACGGGGTGGAGGCGATGACGCGCATCCTCGCCGAATTTCCCGAGGCGCGCATCCTGGTGCTCACGACCTATTCGGGCGATGGCCGCGCGACGCAGGCGATCAAGGCGGGGGCCTCCGGCTACCTGCTCAAGAACAGCCTGAGGACCGAACTGCTCGACGCGATCCGCTCGGTCCATCGGGGCGGCACGCACTTCGATCGCCAGGTGTTTGGCGCCGCCGACCGCGAGGCGAAGCGCCTGACCGCACGCGAGAGCGACGTACTGGAACTGGCGGCGGCGGGCAATTCCAACAAGCAGATCGCGGCGCGGCTGTCACTGTCCGAGGACACGGTGAAAGGCTATATGAAGGCGATCTTCGCGCGGCTCGGCGCGATGGACCGCACGCATGCGGTGGCGATCGCCGTGCGCAACGGGTTGATCGAGCTTTAGATTCTTCCGCTTTTCATCATTGGATTCGCCTCCTTTCGTCATTGCGAGCGTAGCGAAGCAATCCAGGGCCGCGCAAACCGCCCTGGATTGCTTC
>NZ_BAAILP010000349.1:0-7596 GCF_054589055.1 Novosphingobium sp. 11B
GTGCGTATCTCGTTCTAAGGACGGTGAGGACCACGGCCGCTTCGGCGCCGCTGGATCCTGTGTTTGCTATGGCAGGGAGCGATCCCGTTGACGGTGGAAGCCATCTGGCTCAGAATGCATGCTTCGCCGCTCAATGTCGGCGCATAGAGATCTGTTGACCAAATCTCGCTTTCCTTCGTGACCCAGGACGTTGTCGCTGACAATCATCCCAGGCTTACCGCGCTCGGCGATCAGCTCGGTGAGCTCACGCACCACCCGACGCCCTGAGATCGACGTGTCCGGCACCGCGCGCAGGCACTCGCGGGTTACATCGTCGACGATGTTGAGCACTCGGAACCGGCGTCCTGTAGCCAGCTGATCATGGACGAAGTCCAGGCTCCATCGCTGGTTTGGTAGCGCCAGCACCGGAGCTGGTGCTCGTGCGCCGATGGCACGGCGACGGTTGCGCCTGCGTCGGACCGCCAGCTTCTCCTCGCTATAGAGCCGCTGTGTCTTCTTCCGGTTGATCCGCCATACTTGGCTTTCCAGTTGTAGATCGTCGCTTCCGATACCCCGTGGCGACGAGCCAGGTCGGCAGTCTTCGCGCCAGCCTCCTGTTCCTTCAGCACGCCGATGATCTGCTCTTCTGTGAACCTTGCTCGCTTCATTCGTCCGTCCCTTCCATCAGGCCAGACTCTAATCAAGCTTGGACGAAAATCCGGGGGTCACGTCAGATGTCCAACTGCCATCGGCACTTTAACCCATAAAATAGGGCTGAAGTTTCTTAGGCAATACTCGCCGACCAATAGCAACACCTACGAGACATATTAACAAAACGATCAACGACACGCTAAATATATTCGCAAATTGCCCGACAGAAATTCTAAATTTAAGATTCTGACTAGCTACAGCTCTAAGAGGTATTAAATGAGTAAGATAAATAATGTAAGAATTTCTACCGATCCAGGAAAGCCATTTCGGTGTTTTTTTGCTCAATATTGCAAAAGCAAGTGTACTCCACAAAAAAACGGCAAGCGAAAAAAATGTTGATGTCAACTTAAGTTGGCTGCTTGCAAGACCTATATCAACAGGGAGCAACTCCAAGCCTTCAATGATGCTTGCTATAAGTCCCACGACGATAAAAATAGTTGATATTGTCAATAATTTCATCCGCCGCACTGCCAGATCGACTCTAGAACCGATCAGAAAAGCAAGGTGGTAAAAAGGATACCACATGAAAAATGGGAGTCCATTGAAAGGAGAACCAACAGGATATGGGCCAAGCACTGCATAGTAGGTTAGCACCCTCCCCATAGCCGTGAATAAAAATATTATAATTGCATGCATCATTAACGATCTTATTTTGCAAATTAGTGGAGTAAGGACGATCATCTGACTCAACACAATCACGAAGTATCCGATACCTATGCCCGCCCCAGCAAAAACATCGAGAATAAGGGACTTTGGATCGAGTAAATGACTACGAGAAAATGCGAGTATGTATATTAATGTCCACAGGAGATAAGCTGGCCAAAGTCCCAACATTCGATGCAAAATATAATCAAAATTCTTTGGCTTTTTGCTTAGACCTGCCATTAAACCCGATATAGCCAGAAACATCGGGACTGCAAAGTTCACAAACTGACGAACGAGAACAGTCAGTTTAGTCTCTGCGCCGCCTAGCGAAAGTGAATTTATGGCGCAAGCGTGGATTATGATCACCGCGATGATTGCGATCCCCTTCCAAGCATCCCAATAGCCTTGCCTCGGGCGCGGCGAACAGCCGCCTTCAGGTGAAATTATTTGAGATTCCACTAGACCTCCCTAAATTTCTAAATTTCCGTGGCAAAATTTCTGACCAGTGATACTTAGGCTGAAGCCTAGCTATTGGCCGTAACTCCGTCTGCAACTATAATCTAATTGAAATTACGACACTTGTAGGCGCAAGCCGAATGTTAACCCGATAAAGTATTTTAATACAGGTGACATATCGAAATTGACAAGCCCCCCCATGCCAGTGGACAAGGTCTGCCTGTCAATCGGCGAGCAAACGGGGACCGGGATCGGCATGCAATAGGGGACCAGGGTTTGACGGGTGCTTACGCCGTGGCGGGATGGCGGAGGGCGTAGCCGGGAGGCATCCCGCCACGGCGTAAATCGTCTTTTTTCCGTGTGGCCGGGCTCAGCTTCGATTTTTGAAGCGCCAGCTGTCGTTGCCAGTCTCGATGATGTCGCAATGGTGCGTGAGCTGGTCGAGCAGAGCGGTGGTCATCTTGGCGTCGCCGAAGACGGTGGGCCATTCGCCGAAGGCGAGGTTGGTGATGACGCTGATCGAGGTGCGCTCATAGAGGCGGCTGATGAGGTGGAACAGCAACTGGCCGCCGGTGCGGGCGAACGGCAGATACCCCAGCTCGTCGAGGATCAGAAGGTCGAGCCGCGAGAGATGTTCGGCGAGCTTGCCGGCCCGGCCCTGGTGGGTCTCCAGTTCGAGCAGGTTCACCAGGTCGGTAGTATTGTAGAACCGGACGCGGGCGTCGCTGCGGATGCAGTTGCGGGCGATGGCGATGCTGAGGTGGGTCTTTCCCGATCCCGTGCCGCCGACCAGGACGACATTGCGCTGGCTGGCGAGGAAGACGCCAGTGGCAAGGTCGCGAACCAGCCCTTCGTTGATCGGTGTGCCGGTAAACTCGAAGCCGCCGAGTTCGCAGGCAAGCGGCAGCTTGGATGCGGCCATCTGGTACTTGATGGAACGGGCGTGCTTCTCGGCGACCTCGGCCTTCAGCAGGTCACCAACGACGTGCTGTACGGGATGCTGCCGCTTGAGGGCGTCGGCAATGATCTCGTCATAGGAATGACGCATGCTGGCGAGCTTCAACTCGGCCATGAGGCCGATGATCTCATGGCGCTCCATCATCATGCTGCCCTCCGCACGGGCAGCAGCCGATCGTAGAGGCAGGCATCGGCGATGGGCTCGATCTTGAGCTGCAGAGGCTCGGGCGTGGCGATGCTGGGCTCCATCGGCGCCGATCGGGACCGGGCCAGAATATTGAGTACGGCATCGGCGCTGGTGACCCCTTGGGCCAACGCTTCGGCGGCAGCCGCTTCGAGTGCATCGAGGCCATCGACCGTGGCCGCTGTCAGGATCTTGACCATCTGCCGATCGCCATCGTTGCTGCCCTTCAGCTTGCCACGAAGGCGCTCCAGTGCTGGCGGCAGGGCCAGTTTCTTGAACGGCGCGCCGTTCCTTAGCGCACCTGGCTTCTTCGCCAGAACCGGCACATAGTAAACGGTCTGTTCTCGACCGAAGCGGCGATCGTGTTCGGCGACGGTATCGTCGCCCTGGCGGATGAGGATGCGGTCGGCATAGCCGTGGACTTCGACCGGACGCCCGAGCGCACGCGCCGCCACCGAGTACTTGTTGTAGTCGAACCGCACGAGCAGCGTCTTCGAGACTGAGGCCCCGACCGCGTGGAAGCCGTCGAACGGGACCGACGGCGTACGCATCAACGCCGTCTTCTCGTCCTCGAACACGTCGGCGATGGTGCGATCGCGCAGCTAGGGATGGCGATGGACACTGACGTGTTCCCGGCAGCGGTCGAGCAGCCAGGCATTCAACTCGTCATAGCTGGCGAAGCGCACCGAACGCATATGCAGGTCGCTGATCGATGGCAAATGCTGCGCAATTGCTCGGATGCAGTGCTCGCTGCGATGGAAAAGCGCTACAGGATCGTACGCGAGGTTGGGCGATCGCTCGCGCAGACATGATACCGATCAAGACACAAGACAGCGCCACAAGGCCAGGGCTGACTACGGCCGTCGTCCAATAGGAAAATACGGTCGCCAACGTCGACAAGCCATGTTCAATACGGTGTGGCCCTGCGCGATAAGGGTTGGACGCTTCTGCGGAGCACCCCCGTGACGGGCGTTTATGAGTTCGTCCCCGAGGCAGGCGAAATAAGCATGAAGTTTCTTGAAGTGCGTTGCGGTCTTTGGCTTGCAACACGGCACGCTACAACAAAATAAAATGTTATCAATGTTGATTCAATTGACAAGAAGCTACCTGAAAGACCTGTTGATAATATAATATAAATCACTGCGCAAGACAGCTCCCTATTTCCATTCAAAAAGTAAATAGCCGCAGCAATAATTGAAAAAACTAACGCCGCCACACCAATAAATCCAAAATAGAAAATAAATTCATAGATTCCGTTTGTTACTTTAGATTCCTTAGTTTCTTGATAATATCCAGTTTTTAGGGCCAATTTCGCAGCACCTCCAATTGGAATTCCAAGAGGATAATTGAGCATCTGCCATTCAAGAATCTTTATCGGTGCTATGACTCGGCGATAATTAGACCCCTCTCTACTTTTATACATTCCTTTGTTATCTTCAAAAGCCCCGAGCTGATAAAAGGAAAAAACAGCCCCAGCAATAATCACCAACACTAATAAATGCCTACTACTTTTAATAAAAAGTATACCTCCAAGCACAATGGCAAGAATTATCAAACCAAGAGATTTCGTGGTTATAACTCCCAAGATTATCAGCACCAAATTTCTAAGATATTTTTTGTTGCTAATTATGTCAATAAAGCAAAGCGTGCCAATTATTCTTCCGCACATTGATGGCTCGTAGTAAAGACCTATTGCGCGAGCGCTAAGAAGATCCGTTAGATTCAGATAATTATGTTGCGAATCGACGCCCACTAGCGGCATAATAACTTCGTATGCAGCATAGTTACCGAATAAACGTGCACCAAATGCTTGAACTGAAGCGACGGCAACCACTGCGCAATTAATAAAAAAAGCATCTTTAAGGTGCGAAGGCCGTCTTGATATAGCAGAAACAAGCAAAATTACTATTGACACCACCCATAGGCAATAAGACGCAATAAATTGGGAGGTTTTTGGCGTCAACTGCGCGCCGAAAGATTGCGAAACTGCCATTATAAATAGCGGCCAGGAAATTAAAATCGCCGAAATAGATATTGGCAATATTTGGAATTTACATTCTTTTGCGGATAAAAGAATAATTATTGCACAAAGCCCTCCCCCCACCGTTACCCGGTAGGACCCAATTTCTGCAATAATAAAATATAGACAAAGAATACTTAATACGGATATCGCACGCAAAATATTTGATTTATTATTAAATAAAACATAATTGTTTTCGCGATGACCATAGTAAGTCATAATACTATCCTAAATCACTCTCAAATACAAAAATTAAATAGCATGAGAAGGTATTTATTTCAGACGGAATAATTTTCAAAGCATGCTCAAAAATATCTCTACAACGCCTCCCGCATACACAGTAATTTCTTGCGGTAAAACTTTTTTAGTTATTATTACTTGAACTTCAAAAGAAAATCATTCATTTTTCATGGAAGAGAGCACTTCTACGGTGAAACCTCCCCGCGTCATTATGCCTGATGATGGCAGAGGAAAGGAAGGGTGCTCTCATTTGCGGCCCGCAAGATATGGTTTCGAAAGAGCGGTAGCTGAAAAGAGGTCATTCCGAAACCATTCGTGCAGCTAATGTCGCTGAAAAGCGAAGGGCGCTTGATCTGGCCACTGTTTCGTCCCGACACCTTGGGCGAGAATGGAGGCTTGGGGCAATCTCATGAGTGAGGTGGTGCCGGTTTTTCGGACAGGGTGTTAAGCTACTCCCGACCTGATGGATTGGTACGGGAATGAAGACGATGAGTAAGCGCTACAGCGCGGATTTCAAGGCGAAGGTGGCGCTGGAGGCGATCTGGGGCGATCTGACGCTGGCGGAGTTGGCCGGCAAGCATGGCGTGCACCATACGATGATCGCATCGTGGAAGCGGCAGGCCATCGAGGGAATGGCGAGCACCTTTTCCGGAGCCGGTGATGCGGCCAAGGCTGTCAGCGAGAGCGAGGTCGAGAAGTTGCACGCCAAGATCGGGCAACTGGTCGTGGAGCGGGATTTTTTAGCGAAAGCCTTCGGTCGATGAGCGTGGACCGGAGGCGGGCGATGGTCGAACCTGCTCATCATTGCCTGTCGATCTCGGCACAGTGTCGCCTGCTGTGTTGATTGCCACTGAGAAGTGACCCGGGGTTTCCATTGAGAACTGACCCGGGTGGGCGTGGTTTACGTGCTGCCGTTTCCCGGCAGGTTCAAGATGCGGACTTCTCCTTTCTGGATTTGGGTGCAGCGGTGCTGGCGCGGAAGCGGAAGCTATCGTTCCCGGTTTCCAGGATGTGGCAGTGGCGGGTAATACAAAGGGGCGTTGAGGCTGACTCACGCGGGGGATTCCCAAGCTCGCGAAAATCTGATTCGACGTAGCAGGCACGTGGAGGCTTGCGATGGCGGCAGCGATTGGGGTTCGGTCTGACTACACATCGGCGGATTTGCGCCAGTTTGCGCGACGAAGCGATGATGCGGATCAGGTCCGGCGGCTGTTGGCGGTGGCTCTGATCCTGGACGGCGGGAGCCGGAGCGAAGCGGCGAAGGCTGCCGGCGTCACGCTGCAAATCGTGCGCGACTGGGTCCTGCGGTTCAACGAAGGCGGCCCCGATGGTCTGGCGACGCGCAAGGCGCCGGGCCGCGATCCTCAATGACGAGCAGCGCGCGCAGCTTGCGGCGATAGTCGAGGCCGGGCCAATCCCCGCGGCGCATGGCGTGGTGCGCTGGCGGCTTGCCGATCTGACCCAATGGATCTGGGACGAGTTCGCGCTCTCGGTCTGAACCGCCCCGGGATTGCCGGAGGCCCTAACTCCTGAGAGTGAGGGTCTACGATGAGCAAGACGACGAACAAGTTTGCCTCTGAGGTTCGGCAGCGGGCGATCCGGATGGTACTGGATCACGAGGGGGATTATCCTTCTCGCTGGGCGGCGATCACGCCGGTGGCCGAGAAGATCGGGTGTTCCGGGCACACGCTGCTGGAATGGGTGAAGAAATCCGAGGTGGACAGCGGCAAGCGCGGTGGTGTGCCGACGGAGACCGCCGAGAAGCTCAAGGCATTGGAGCGTGAAGTCCGCGAACTGCGGCAAGCCAATGAGATCCTGCGCAAGGCGTCGGCATATTTTGCCCAGGCGGAGCTCGACCGCCCGTTCAAACGATGATCGCCTTTATCGACGAACATCGCGATGCCTATGGGGTCGAGCCGATCTGCCGGGTTCTGCCGATCGCCCCATCCACCTATCACGAGCGCCTTGCCAAGCGGCGAGACTGCGGATTCCGGGATTATCGCGCGCACCATTCCGAATTGATGGCGCGCAGGATTCCGAGGTGATCGCGCGCAGCGTTCCGAGAATTATCCGCGCAGCATTCCGAGATGATCGCGCGCAGTTTGGGATGACGTGAAGCCTGATCGTTGGGACCAGTTCCCTGGCTGAGCAGCCAGGAGGATTGGATGCCGACGAGGAGGGTTATGATGCGCCATGTGCGCGAGATATTGAGACTGAGCCTGGACGCCAGGCTCTCGACCCGAGCGGTAGCAGAGCATGTCCGGACGGGGGCAACCACGGTACGCGACACGCTCAGGCGGTTTGATCAATCCGGGCTGTCGTGGCCGTTGCCGCCCGAGATTGGCGATGCGGATCTGGAGGAGCGGCTCTACGGCGTTCCCGGCGTAAAGCCGGGACGGCGCAA
>NZ_BAAILP010000349.1:7796-7861 GCF_054589055.1 Novosphingobium sp. 11B
GTGCTCTGGGAGGAGTACCGCGCCGAGCATCCAGACGGATATCGCTATAGCCGGTTCTGCGATCT
>NZ_BAAILP010000350.1:0-733 GCF_054589055.1 Novosphingobium sp. 11B
GTCGCCTTCCTCAAGCGCTTCGTGGTGTTCAACGTCGATCAGTGCGAGGGGCTGGCGGAAGACCTGACGGCATCTGCGATCCTGCCTGATCCGGTCATGGCTATCGCCGAGGCCGACCGCGTAATTGCCGCATCGGGGGCGGATTTTCGGATCGGTGGGAGCGAGGCCTTCTATTCGCCGACGCTCGACTATGTGCAGGTACCGCCGCAGGCCGCGTTCCATGATCCGGTGAACTGGTATCGCACCGCGCTGCACGAGTTGGGGCATTTCGCCGGAGGCAAAGGGCGGCTGGAACGGGATCAAACCGGGCGGTTCGGTTCGACTTCCTACGCAAGGGAGGAACTGGTTGCCGAGATGACGGCGGCTTTTGCCTGCGCTGCGCTTGGTATCCAGCCCACGGTTCGCCACTCCGATTACATCGGGGCATGGCTGGAGGTGCTGCGCGCCGACGACAAGGCGATCTTCCGCGCGGCAAGCGCCGCCAGCAAGGGCGCCGACTATCTCCTCAAAGGCGCCGAGGGAGGCGAGCAGGGGCAACGCTGATCCCTTTGCGACACTGGGTCGTGGAGTCGCTGACGTGCTCGCCATGGAGCGCCGGTCTGCCTAAGTCCTCTCCGCCCCTATAAACGCCCGAACTGGGTGAGGTTCGTCAAGCCCAAGGTCGCCTCTGTCATCGCACGCCGCGCGACACATCATGCGCTCGGCGAGGAGGAACTGACCTCGCTTGTCGCCT